>JAOPVF010000416.1 GCA_025963195.1 Mycobacterium sp.
CAAGCCGTCGGTCGGCGGCTCGGTGGGAAGCGACCTGCCCCAGGCGGCATGCATCGTCGACTCGCAGAAGATCACCAATCAGGGCCGGATGATCTTGAATCTCAACTGCACCCAGAAGGCCGCGGACGACGCGACCGCCAGTCAGCCCGCAGCACGGACTGCACCGGGTGCGCCAGCGCCGGGTGCCGGCCAGGGTACGTACGGTGGCCCCATCGGGGTGCCCGTCCCCGTTGGCTGACAGGCCAGCTACCGGGGGCTAGCGCCTCCGTCTCGACCGTGCACCCGCGGTCTACTATTCCGGCATGCCGTTGGTCCCAAGACCGTTCGACGCCGGAACGATCTTCGCGGGCTACACCATCGTGCGGCGATTGGGTTCGGGCGGCATGGGCGAGGTCTACCTGGCCCAACACCCGCGACTCCCCCGCCAGGACGCGCTGAAGGTGCTTCGGCCCGAGGTGTCTGCCGACGGTGAGTACCGCGAGCGGTTCCACAGGGAAGCCGACATCGCCGCCACGCTGTGGCACCCGCACATCGTCGGCGTGCACGACCGCGGCGAGTTCGATCGCCAGCTCTGGATCTCGATGGACTACGTCGACGGAACTGACGCAGGCCGGCTGCAGCGCGACCGGTACCCCGACGGCATGCCTGCATCCGAGGTTGCCGAGATCGCCGCCGCGGTGGCGGACGCCCTGGACTATGCCCATCAACGGAACCTGCTGCACCGCGACGTCAAACCGGCCAACGTCCTGGTCGCCAAGGACGACCATCGCATCCTGCTCGCCGACTTCGGGATCGCCCGCTGGGTCGACGACCCGAGCGGCTTGACCGCGACGAACATGACCGTCGGAACGGTGTCCTACGCCGCCCCCGAGCAGCTGATGGGCGAGCAGCTGGACGGTCGCGCCGACCAGTACGCGCTGGCCGCAACGGCCTATCACCTCTTGATCGGCTCGCCGCCGTTCCACAACACGAACCCGGCCGTCGTGATCAGCCAGCATCTCAACGCGTCGCCGCCCGTGATCGGCGAGCGCCGACCAGAACTCGCCGCGCTCGATCCCGTGTTGGCCAAGGCACTGGCGAAGGACCGCGACGACCGCTTCGAGCGCTGCGCCGACTTCGCCCGCGCACTCGCGCACCAGGTAGGCGCCGGCCAGCCCGATGCAACCCGGCTGTCTCCGGTCGCCACCGCCCCAAATCCGACCCGATCACTGGTGCGGCCCGGCGTGATCGTCCCTGCCGTCCTGACGATCCTCTTGGTCGTCGCGATCGGCTTCGCCATGTTGGAACTCAACCGTGCCGACGACGAGAAGGCCGCGCCTTCGGCCACCACCTCGTCCGCGACTTCGCGGGTGACGCCGTTGCCCCTGCCTCCGGAGCCCCCGCCGTCGCCTTCGGCGTCTGCCCCGACGACAACCACGGCGCCGCCAACCACGACGGCCGCCGCAGCCGTCGCGGTCATCGGCGCCGACTGTTCACCGCTCGGCAGCACCGGCACCACTGCCAATGGAACGACTGCGTACTGCTCGACACTGCAGGACACCAACGCGACCATTTGGTCGCTCAGCCAGGGCACCGTGGCGAGCCCGACAGTGACCACCGAGGCGACCGACCAACCGCTGCCCATTGAGGAGGAGTCGCCGGTGCGGGTGTGCATGCAGCAGACCGGACAGACCCGACGGCAGTGCCGCGAGGACATCCGGCGCAGCAACGGGCTGCCGTGACCGCCGTGATCGCTGGACTGTTGCGATTCTGCGGGCGTCGACGCAACAGTCGTCTGGCCAAGAGGTTCGCTACACGGCTTCGGTGAGGGCGCTGGTTGCGTATCGCCATCGATGGGAGCGCTGCGCCCGAATATCAGATTCCCGTATGGCCGCAAGCCAATTCACCGTGTGGTGGACTAATGGCGGATTGGTCGAATCGCAGCGGCACGCGTGGGCTCCCAATCGTCAAGACATCACCACTCGAGGAACGAACCCGAATGACGGAATTCACGGAGCAGCCGGACGCTTCCGAGGGAACTGACCGGTTTTGGGGCAAGCGCCGCGACATGATCGTGCGGGCCCAGTCGCCGTTCAACGCCGAGCCGCCAGCCTCGGTGTTGGCACGTGCTGACATCACGGCGGTGGATGCGTTCTTCTGCCGCAACCATGGCCTCTTTCCCGACATCGCCGCTGAGCAGTGGCATCTGACGGTCGGCGGCGCCGTCAGCGAGCCGCTCGATTTGACCTACGACGAACTGATCAAGCGCTTTAGCACTTACTCGGTGGTGGCGACCTTGGGGTGCGCCGGAAACCGGCGCGCCGAGATGGTGAAGGAACGCCCGATGCCGGGCAAGGAGCCGTGGGCGCATGGGGCGATCTCGACCGCCGAATGGCGGGGTGCACGCCTGGCAGACGTCCTCGACGCGGCCGGGGTCCGACGCGATGACGGTTTGCACGTCGCATTCGCCGCACCCGACGTCGCTGGCGAGGCGTTGCCCGTGCAACCGTATGGCGGCTCAATCACGTTGAGCAAGGCGATGTCCGACGAGGTGCTGTTGGCCTGGGAAATGAACGGAGAGAAGCTTCCCCGCGTGCACGGTGGTCCGGTGCGGGTGGTGGTGCCGGGGTTCATCGGGGCGCGCAGCGTCAAATGGGTCACCGCGATCACCGTGCAACCAGGCCCTTCGGAGAACTACTTCCAGGCGCTGGACTATCGCATCCTTCCCGCGGATGCCGATCCCGACACCGCGGCACCCGGTGAGGGGATTTCATTGTCGTCAGTGGTGCTCAACTGCGACATCCTGGTCCCAGATGACGGCGCCACGGTGCCTGCTGGTCCGCTGGCCATCCGTGGGTGGGCCGCAGCCGGCGATTGTTCCAGCATCGCCCGAGTGGACGTATCCCTCGACGACGGCCGCACCTGGCGGCAAGCCAAGCTCGAGCCCGTCCGCAGCCGATGGGCATGGCGGACTTGGTCGCTCACGGTAGAGGTGCCGCATGGCCCAATCAGTCTGACCGCCCGGGCATGGGACGACACCGGCTTGACCCAACCCGAATTCCCTGCGTCGTTGTGGAATCCGCGGGGATACGGCAACAACGCCTGGGCCCGGGTCACCGCGTCCGCGCAATGACAGTGCGGGTTCGGACGACAACGTGTTCCGGGCCGCGTCAGGCGTCTGCGAGGTATTCGACCAAACGATCGAGCAATGGCTGCTGACCCTTCAGCAGCTTCAACCGAGCCTCCGACACGGAAAGCCATGCGACCCGGTCGATCTCGGGGAACTCCGTGATCTTGCCGGATCCCCTCGGCCATTCCAGCCCGAAGGTGTTGCTCTTGCTGTGCGTGACGTCGAGATCACCACGGACGGCGAAAACGGTGACCATCTTGCCGCCGGGTTGCCTGACCGGGGCGAAGTCGATGCGAGGACCGTCAGGGACGTCGAAGCCGACCTCTTCCCGAAACTCGCGTTGCGCGGCGACCCATGGGTCTTCGTCCTCGGCGTACTCGCCCTTCGGAATCGACCACGCACCCTCGTCCTTGCGTGCCCAAAAGGGGCCGCCTGGATGGCCGATCAGCACTTCGGCGGCGCCGTCGACGACCCGGTACAGCAGGAGACCTACGCTGCGTTTCGGCACGGGCTCACCCTAGGCGTGGCCGAGCCGTGACCAGCAAGGCGTCCCCGCCGACGGTGACGCCCGCGGTTCCGATGTAAGCGGCGAGCCTGTCCCGCAACTCGCTGGCCGCCTCGGCGGGCAGCACCAGATGGTTGGAGTAGGTGAAGACGAGATCGAGCCACTCTTCGCCGTCGTAGTGCGCCTCGCGTTGGTAGACGTGCTGGCGGACCGTGAATCCGGCCTTGTCGAGCACGTCGTCGACACGGGCGACGTCGAGCCCAGTCGCGGTGGGCGTCGCGGTGACCAGCGGTGAGCCGGGTTCCATGTAGTCGCGGTAGATCGGCGCGAAGTCGCTGCGCGACGGGGTGACCGGAAACAGCCGGTTCCACGCCAGCGCCAGGTGGCCGCGGTCGGTCAGCAACCGACGCACCTTGGGCAACGCGACGTCGGGGTCCACCCAGTGAAACGACTGCGCGAACAGGATGAGGTCGAACGTCTGATCAGCGGCGTCCCACTCCTCGAACTTCGAGGTCTCCGTACGAATCCCCTTCTCGACGGCGAGCTCTGCCATCCGTGGATCGGGTTCCAGCGCGAGCACGTCGACGCCGCGGTTAGCCAGCTGGCGGGAGGCGATTCCGGTGCCAGCGCCGACGTCCAGCGCGTTGTCGGCGCCCGCCGCGACCAGATCGTCGATCAGCCGGGCCGGGTACTCCGGGCGGTGCTGGTCGTACGCACGTGCCGCGGCACCGAAGGAATCTGCCCGTTCGCGTTGGTGGTGGAGTCCTCTGGACGAGGTCATGGATGAACCGTCCTCGAACTCAACTGGACGCGTACTGAATCATCGGCTCGGAGAACACTTCTCCCTCGGGCGTGACGATGGTCAGCGCGCTCGACCTGATTTCGTACCGCGTCCCGTCGGATTGATTGACCACGTCGAAACCTTCCGCCGAGCGTATGGCGTGGTCGAGTTCAATCTGCGCTCCATCCCTCAGGCGGACACCGCGGTAGTAGTACCCGTCCGTTCCGTAACGGCAAACCACCAGTGCAGACGCGGCAGTGAGGCCGAGCGCGGCAGGCTGCTGACCTGGCGCGCACCGAGCACCGGGATAGGCGATGAAGCCGAGTTCGTCGGTTCCAGGCAGGCTGATCGGCGGTGGCGTGGTCTCGGTGGGTTCGATGGTTTCCGTGGTCTCGGAATGGGTGCTCGTGATCGGCACCCTGGTCATGGAGGCCGAGGTCGGCGTTGCATCAGTTCCGTCGCCGCCGAACGCCAACCACAGTCCGGCGATTGCCGCCACCGCCAAGACCGCCACCACAGCGACGATGCCGACCACGGCTCCACGTCCGAAATGGCGACGGGGAGTTGTGGTTTGGGGCGGTCTGGGTGGGGCCGTGACGCTCATTGCCGCCGCCGACGCGGCACGTGCCACCTCACCGGTGGACGGGCATCTCCCGGCCGGGTCTTGGTCATGCCCCACAGGATCACGGCGTCGAACGAGGGGTGCAGACCTGGGTGTGCGACGCTCGGCCGGGGCGGCGGTGCCAGCAGGTGCGCGCTCATCAGACTGGGCAAGTCGCCCGTCGGGTACGGCGGTTGCCCGGTGAGGCATTCGAAGAGCACGCACGCCAGCGAGTAGACGTCCGCGGGCGGACCCACCGGGCCACCGGAGAACCGTTCCGGAGCCATGTACGCACACGACCCGATGGCCGAACCCGCGCTCGTCAGGCCGCTGTCCCCGCCCGAATGCGCGATGCCGAAGTCCACCAGGTAGACGAAGTCGCCGGCGGTCAGGAGTAGGTTCTCCGGCTTGACGTCGCGGTGCGTCAACCCGCCGGCGTGTGCGGCGTCGAGGGCTGCGGCGACCTGCGTGATGATCGCCACCGCCCGCCCGGGATCCAATGGGCCGATGCGTGCCAGCACTGCCTTGAGGCTGGCCCCCTCGACCAGTCGCATGTCGATGAAGAGCACGCCGTCGACCTCGCCAAAGTCGTGCACGGGAACGATGTGTGGCTCGTGCAGCCGTGCCGCCGTGCGAGATTCGCGCCTGAACCGCTCCTGAAAGCTGGGGTCGACCGCCAACTCGGGACGCAGCAGCTTGAGCGCGACCATACGGTCCTTGACGGTGTCGTAGGCCTGGTAGACCTCACCCATGCCGCCCGCACCGAGGAGCGACCGCAGCTCGTAGGGGCCGAACTTCTCGCCGACGCGTGGACCGGTCATCCGGCAACCGGATCGGGCATCGGACGAGCCTAGCAATACGCCCTTAGTCGGCGTGTTTGGCGATGAGGATGCCGATGTCGACTTCGATGGTGCTGATGTCGATGCGTCGGGGACCGGGTAGCGGTGGCGCCTTGGAGTGATGACGGGCACCGGTCGGGGTGGTGAACTCCGCGTGATGGCAACCGGTTTCATCCTGGGAAGCGGTGACCGTCCAGCCCGGTGCCGCCTCCTTGGCGTAATTGCACGCCTCGCACACCCCCTTCGGAAACAACCGGGCCCGAGACTCCATCGCCACCAACGCCCCACTGCGGGGATGTTTGTACAACCGCCGCAACGAGGCCCGCGACCGCCGATCCTTCAGCCCAGCCGCGACCAATCGCCGCGCGATCGCGGCGGGCACCGGCCCATACCCCTCGACACGGGCCGGTTCATTTTCCCCGGCGAGCAAGCTCTCATCGGTGATCACCAGATTCACCGCCACCGGCACCGGCACCTCAGCCGCCCGCCCAGCGACCCGCTCCACCAGCGTGTAACCAAGCCATCTGGGGGCACCCCCGCTTGCGGGGGACTGACCACGCCCACGCCCGTCACCACAGGTATCGGCCGCCCGGCGCAACGCCACCTCCGAACCCACACCCCAACCACGCTTGCCCGCGGGCACCCCTCTCGCCGCCTCCGCAGCCCGCCGACTCACGTCCAACACAGCAGTGACCCGCACCTGCCCCGCCGCTGCCGCCGACTTCAACCGCTCCAGCTCCGCGATGCGCTCCACCAGCGCGGACTCATCCGCGTCCGGGTCGACCAGCACCAACGATTCGAACATACATGCGACTCTAGTCCGGCATGCCGACGAACTTCAGTCGATGCCCTGCAGCGCCTGCTGGCCGAACGAATTCATCTCCATCGAGCCGTCCGGAAGGACCAGCTCGCCGCGATCGAGGCGCGACCGCAGATAGGCGAACGTCTGCGCGGTCTGCGCGAACAGGTGCTCCCCGGCCCGCAACGCCGGCCTTGGCGCGTCGTCGTCAATCACGAACTGCGGCAACGGCTTCACCTCGGTGTGGTAATCAACGTTGAAGAACAGCGGGAACGAGTAGCGCTCCTCCTTGACCTTGCGGACCCGGTGGCTGGTCGCGACGTAGGCCCCGTTGGTCCACAGCTCGAGCAGGTCGCCGATGTTCACCACGAACGTGTCCGGCACCGGCGGCACGTCGACCCACTCACCCGCTCCGTTGAGCACCTCGAGTCCCGGAGCGGTCGGCTTGAGCAGGGTGAAGCACTCGTAGTCGGTGTGCGCCCCGATGCCAAGCACGTCCTCGGCGTCGGGGTTGTACGGGTAGTGCACCAGGCGCAGCTGACTCGGCGTCTTGGTGGCGTGCTGAGTGAAGGTGTCGGGATCCTCGCCCAACGCCACCGCGAAGGCCCAGAGCAACTGATGTCCCAGGTCCAGCACGGCCTGGTAATACGCGGTGATCGCCTCGGCGAAACCGTCCACGTCCGGCCACACGTTGGGGCCGAGCATCGGATTGCCCAGGAGGTGGTCGGGATCGTCTGCAGGCAGATCGAGCGCGGTGTCGAAGGCCTCCTTCAGGTCGGGCATGCCGGTCTCGACACCTTCCTCCCCGACCGGCACGTATCCGCGATGGCAGGTCGACAGCCCGATGTAGCTGCGCATCTTCTCCTCGACCGGGAGGGCGAAGAACGTCTTGGTGGCTGCGAGCATGCGGTCGAACAGCGCTTCGTCCATGCCGGTACCACTGATGTAGAGGAAGCCGACTTCGCGTGCGGCCTTGCCGATGTCGGCGGCCACCCGCTCGCGTTCGGAGCGGTCCGGCGACCGCAACCCTGTGATGTCCACGATCGGGATCGAGGTGAAAGGGGTTGTGCCTGTCACAGTTCCACGTCTCCTTCGCTCTGCACTACAGTCCACCGCGCGCCGTTGACGCGGACTTCGTCATCCAAAAGCTTGAGCGGCGCCAACGCCTCCCACTCGCTGCCGCCGACGTTGGCCAGCGTGACGGCGGTCGCGGAGGCCCAGCCGAATGCCGCACCCACTCGAATCAGCAGCGCGTCGCCTTCATCGGCCGATCGCAGCGTCAATGCCCAGCGGGGATAATCCGGGGCGTCGTCGCGTACCCACTGCTCGACGTAGTCGGCGTGCACACCCGTTTCCACCAGAGTCGCGCCGTCCCAGTGCATCACACCCGCATCGGGGAACGGTCCAGGCGGTTCCAGATCGACCATGCGATGCCACTCGAAGACGTCGTCACGTTGATGCAGGCGGCCGCCGAACCCCCGTGAGTCGACGTAGGCGGCGTCGCCCTGTAGCCAGCGAACGTCGCCGCCGGTGACGTGGGAGCCATCCTCCTCGATCAGCAGCGTGCGCCGCCACAGGCCGGCACACTTCGACAACGAAACCGGGCTCATTCCTCGACTCCCGCAGAGTGCGGCACGGGGCCGAACCTGTCGTGGAAGTGTTGTGTCAGTTCGGGCCACACGTGCGGGTCATGCCCGGGTATCAGCGGGTAGCCCTTGTCGGCCGCCAACCGCTTGAGCTTGCGGATCGGTTCCACGGTCTCCTCGGGCGTCACCCCGATGTAGCCCCCGATCGGCAACTCGTGCTCGATGTTCTCGGTCAGGTCGGCGGCGTCGAACGCGAAGACGAAGCCGTCGCCGCCCACCGACTCGTCCAGTTCGACCACGAAGCTCTGATGACCAGGCGTGTGACCGTAGGTCGGTACCGCGGTGATGCCGGGAGCGATCTCGGCCTCGCCGTCGGCCAGTCGCCAGTCGATGTTCGGATCATCGAAATCGATCCGGGCGATGGCATGACGTTCCGGTTCGGGATGATTCGCAAGCCCATAGTCGACTTCACGGCGTTGCGCATGCACCGGCACCTTGCCTGCGAACAGCTTCAGACCGCCTGCGTGATCGTGGTGCAAGTGGCTGACCGCGACCGCATGGATGTCGTCGATGTCGACGCCGATGTCGTGCAACGACTCCTCGATCGGCTCGCCGGGCCCCGGCAGCACTGGGATGTACTCCACGCTCGGGAAGAAGCGCCGATACAGCGCAGGGTCACGCACCAGGGCCGTGTTGAACCCCGTGTCGAGCAGGACCCAGCCACCGTCGGTCTGGAGCAGCACCCCTGGCACCGGTTCCCGCATCCGCAGCTCGGCTGGCGCGCCGTACACCGACACCGACTTCGGCAGCTCCTCCCACCCGAGGGTCAGCAGGATGATCCGGCGAACCTTGCCCTTTCTGACCAGGTTCACCCGTCACCCGACCGACAGATCGGCGATCCGCAGCGAATTCGGGTTCGACACCGCGTGCGCCTGCTCGACCCCCTTCAGCCAGGGCTGTGCGACCACGAAGTCGTCGATGTCGGCGACGTTGAGCCAGCATCCCGTTTCCTCGGCTGCCGCACCTGCGTCCGAGTACGGCGGAAGCGCGCCTGTCGGCAACCCTTGCTCCAGTGCGCCCGTCACCCGCGGCGACGAGCAACCGAGATAGTTGATGCCACCGTCCTTGTCCCACGAGATGTGACCCCACGTGTACGGCGACGGAGCGTCCGGCCACACCGTGTTCGCCATGATCTCGGGTGCCGCCTGCATGTCGGTTCCGATCCAGGCGTAGATCTCGGACGTCGGGTAACCCTGCACCTTTGCCGTGATCCCCGCCGCCGCGAGCTGCGTCTGAACGAGATTGCCGATCAGTTGCATGTCGGGGTTGCTGGTGTCGTACCCGATGGTGATCGTCTTCTGATCGGCGGGCAGCGCGGCCGCAATCTTCGAAAGCGCCGAAGGATCGTGCGTCAGATTCTGTTTTCCGTACTCCGCGGCCAGCACGTAGGGCGGGTACATTTGCGCGCCGACCTTGCCGCGGCCGAAGAACGTCTGCTTGACCAGTTGATCGACGTCGATGGCGTCGATTACCGCGTTCCTGGTGGCCTGGTCCTTCATGATGCCCTTGTTCGGGTTGGTGTAAAGGAAGGCCGCCATCATCGTCGGCAACGAATAGTGCGAGTACTTCGAATTGTTCAGGTACTGCTCAACGGCCGACGACGGCAGGTCGTGCAGCACCGCGGCGATCTGGCCGTTGTTGAACTGCAACTGCTGCGCCGACGTATCGGTGATGACGGGCAGCTCGACCTTCTCGAAATACGGCTTCGGGCCCCAGTATTCGGGGAACGATGCCATCCCGTACTTCGATCCGACCTCTGCATCGGTCAGCGTGTACGGGCCGGTGCCCAGATCGTGAGTGGTCAGGTAGTTCTGCGCGAAGTCCGACCCGCCGTTCTTCTGCAGCCCGGTCGGGCTCATCATCCGCGGGCCGTAGGGCGACGCGAGGTAATCCAGGAACTCGGAGTTGGGGGACGCCAACGTGACGGTCACGCCGTAATCGCCTTGTGTGGTAATCGATTCGATGTT
This sequence comes from Mycobacterium sp., assembly GCA_025963195.1. Taxonomy (GTDB): domain Bacteria; phylum Actinomycetota; class Actinomycetes; order Mycobacteriales; family Mycobacteriaceae; genus Mycobacterium. The sequence continues at coordinate 10,248 of JAOPVF010000416.1, forward strand.
CTTGGCCATGTAGGCGGGACCACCGGCGACGGCCAGCCGACGGTCGAACGACGCCTTGATCGCGTCCGACTTGAACGGTGTCCCGTCATGGAACTTCACCCCTTCACGCAGCTTGAACGTGAAGACCTTGTTGTCGGGTGACGCGGTCCACTCGGTGGCCAGCAGCGGCTCCAACTCGGCCTTGGCCTGACCGCCCTTGAACTGCAGCAGGCCTTCGTAGAGGTTGGTCGTGAGCAGCAGACCCTGTCCCGCGTAGTACACGTCGGGGTCTGGCGGCTGGCCGGGATCCTGCAGGAACGACAGGTGCAGCACCTTGTCGGTGGGTGCAGCGTTCGGGGTGCTGCTGCCCGAATCCGAACCGCCACAGGCCGACAGGGTCAGGAGCGCGACGGCTCCCGCGGCGGCAATCGCCAGTAGTCGTTTTCTCATCGGGCTGCTCCTTCGAGGACGGGTTCTTCGAGTTGGTTGACGGAGCCGCTTAGGCGGCGACATTCAGCAAACGCTGCGACGATCTCCTCGGTGGTGCGCATGGCGCCGGTCTGCAGATACTCCATGGCGGCCAGCGCCGCGTCGTGGAGGTACTGCGACGAGCCGCCGACGCAGTCGGTGACCACGCGCACGTAGTAGTCGCGCTGATGCGCGTCGGCGAACGTGTAGTGCACGCAGACGTCCGTCAGTCCGCCGATCAGGATCAGCGTCGACGCCTGCAAACCCCGCAGCACGATCTCGAAATCCGTTCCGATGAAACCGGAGTAGCGCCGTTTGACGATATGGAACTCGTCCGGCAATGGCAGCAGCGATGGCTCCAGGTCGGTACCTGGCATGCCCTCGACGCAGTGCACGCCCTCGGTGCCGTCCAATTCACGGCCGAAGTCGATGCCGTTGGGGCGGTGCACCTCTTGGAAGAAGACGACGGGCACACCCGCGGATCGGGCCGCGGCGATCAGCTTCTGCGCCCGCTCGACGCGCTCGGCGTGACCTGACATGTGCGCGATGCCGACCTCCTCGGCCGGCATGTCACCGCCGCGTTGCATGTCGACCACGACGAGTACGGGGTTGCCCACCATGAGTGGCTGTGTTGGCACCTAACCTCCTGAGACTGCGATTCGGGGATCTGCCGCTGCCTGCAGAAGATCGACTGCGGTATTGATGACGACGTACAGCACGCCAAGCATCAGCGTGACGCCTGCGATGGCGGGGAAGTCGGCGACCGGGATGCTCTGCGCGATGTATTGACCGATGCCCGGCCAGCCGAACACCTGCTCCACGACCAGCACACCGGAGAACATCAGACCCACCTGCAAACCCGTCATCGACATCGCGCTGCCAACGCAGTTGCGCAACACGTGGCCAACCATGATTCGGCCCTCGGAAAGGCCCTTGGCCCTTGCGGTTCTGGCGTAGTCGCTGTCTGCGTCAGTCAGCAGGCTGGATCGCAGCACGCGACCGATCGCGACTGCGGGGCCGAGTGCGATCACGATGGCGGGAAGGATCAGGTGGTGCAGCGCGTCGGTGACGACGTCGAACCGCCCTGCGAGCAATCCGTCGATCGTCAGCAATCCGGTTGGCCCATCGGGCGGGTTGGGCACACTGATCCGCCCGTTGGCGGGGACCCAGCCCAACTTTTGGTAGAAGACGATCAGACCGACGATTCCGAGGAGGAACATCGGCGCCGCCGCGCCGGTGAACAGCACGGCACGCAGGACCTCCGAACCTCGCCACTTCAACGTCATGCCGAAGGCCAGCAGCGCCGCCAGGATCAGTGCTATCGCGATGCCGTAAAGCGCCAATTCCAGTGTTGCAGGGAAGAAGTCGCTCAGGTCGCTGCTCACCGGATGCCGCGTGCGGTATGACGAACCGAGATCGCCCTTGACGGCTGCGGTCAGGTAATGCCAGAACTGGCTGATCATCGGCTGATCCAGCCCAAGAGCATGCCGGCGGGCCGCAACGGCCTCCCCCGAGGCGTTCGCACCAAGCTGAGCCTTCACCGGATCCATCGGTGAAATGTGCTGCAGCACGAACATCACCGCCGTCAGTGCGACGAGGATCGCCACCGTGGCCCCCAGCCGGGACAGTATGAAGTTCTTCATGTCCGACCTCCTAGCTCGTCTTCATCACGTTGCGCAGGCCGTCGCCTGCGATGTTGGCGACCAGGGCCAGCACCAGCACGGCCAGGCCCGGCATCACCGGAACCCACCACTGCTGAAGGAAGTACGTCAGATTGCGGGCGCTGTCTGCCCCCAGCTCGGGCGCAGGCGCGGATTGCCCAAGCCCGAGGAATGACAACGCGGCCAACGTGAGGATCAACGTGCCGATGTCGAGGCTGGCGGCGACCAGCGCGTTGGGCACCGCGCCAGGCAACAGATGGCGCATCGCGAGCCGAATCCTACCGACTCCAGCCAGTTTGGCCGCCTCGATGTGTGGGCGAGCCGCAAGACGCGCCACCTCACCGCGTACCAGGCGCGCGTAGAACGGCCACCACACGATCGACACCGCGACCAGCGTGTGAACGAAGCCGGGTCCGAGTGCCGCAACCACCGCGATCGCCAGCACGGGGGCAGGTAGCGACAGGAATCCGTCGGTGATCCGCATCAATGTCGAATCGAGCCATCCACCCGTCGCGCCTGCGATGAGCCCGACCAACCCGCCGAGGATCAGCCCAACGGCCACCACCACCAAGGCCGCGAACCAACTCGATTGCGCCCCGTAGAGAACCCGGGTCAGGATGTCGCGCCCGACGCTGTCGCTGCCGAGCAGAAACCCGTCCTTGCCCGGCGCCTGCAACGGCATTCCGACCGGCACCAGTGGATCGTGCGGTGAGATCCATGGGACCACCAATGCGACGACCGTCACCGCAGGCACTAGGCCGACGGCTACCCAGTTGACCAGTCCTGATGGCGATTTCAGGAGCGAGAGCCTGCCCTCGCCGCCGCGCAGCCATGTGCCGCTGGTTGCCGCTATCGCCATGTCAGCTCGCCTTCGTCTCGATGCAGGCCACCTGGTGCGGGCTACCAGGGATGCCCTCCAACCGGACGTCGAGCTGCTCGTCACTGCAGGTGTCGACTGCGAGCGGACATCGCGGATGGAAGGCGCAGCCGGTGGGCGGCGACAGCGGGCTGGCGGGTTCGCCTGCCAGCACGCTTGATTCGCGGTCGATGTCGGGAATCGAGTCGACGAGTGCCTTCGTGTACGGGTGAGTGGGTCGGTTGATCACGTCGTCGGCGGGGCCGATCTCTACGATCCGGCCCAGGTACATCACGGCGATCCGATCGGCGACCACACGGGCCACCGACAGGTCGTGGGTGACGAAGACGACCGACATGTCGAGGCTGCGGCGCAGATCGCCGATCAGGTTGAGCACCGATGCGGCGAGTGACACGTCGAGCGCACTCGTTGGCTCGTCGCACAGCAACACCGACGGCGGCACCACGGTCGCGCGGGCCAGCGAAACCCGTTGGCGCTGACCGCCGGACAGCTGTCCTGCGCGCGACTTGGCGATCTCCAGTGGCAAGCCGACGCGGTCCAGCACCTCGGCGACGGCGGCGTTGCGTGCTGCGCGGGACATCTTCGTGCTCCGCAACCGCTCGGAGATCAGCTCGCCCACCGACAGCCACGGCGTCAGCGACGCTCCCGCGTCCTGGAACACCATCTGCGGGCGGTGGCCCCCGGCAAGTGTGACGTCGCCAGCGGTCTGCTTCTCCAGTCCTGCGATGACCCGCAACAGGGTGGACTTGCCCGAGCCGCTCTCTCCCACAAGTGCCACCGATTCGCCATGCCCGACGGTCAGTGAAATACCGCGCAGCGCATGGAGTTTCCCATCGTTGCCAGGCGAGCGGTCGAAGAACCGCCGTTTGACGGTGAAGGCCTTGGTGACGCCTCGGACCACGACCGACGGCGGGGCGGCGCCGTCGGGTCCCGACCCGTTGAACGTCTCCGAGGTGTTGGTGTCGGCGCCGCCCAGAGCGTCGACGACGTCGTCGAAGGGCAACACGCATGCGCTGACCCGGCCCTCGGCCACGGTGACCGGGTTCGGCGGAACGGTGGAGCATGCGGGGGTCTCGAGGACACATCTCGGGGCGAACGCGCAGCCGGGCAGCGGGGACACCGCGCTCGGCACCGACCCGGCCAACGCGGCAAGCCGCTGATCTCTGGCCGTGTCGAGGGTGAGGCGCGAGCGCAGCAGGCCGTGGGTGTAGGGATGGGCAGGCCGGTCAAGCACCTCGCGGGTGGGACCGATCTCGGCGATACGGCCGGCGTAGAGCACCGCTATGCGGTCCGAGATCTGCGCTGCGACACCGAGATCGTGGGTGATGAACACGATGCTGCAGCCGAGCTCGTCGCGCAGGCTCTGCAGCAGGCGCAGCACCTGTGCCTGAACGGTCACGTCGAGCGCGGTGGTCGGTTCGTCGGCGACGATCAGCTCGGGGTCCCCCGCGATGGCGATCGCGATCATGACGCGTTGGCGTAGACCGCCGGACAACTCGTGTGGGTAGGCCCGCATCCGCCGCTTGGGCTCGGGGATGCCGACCGCGGTCAGCAGACGCAGCGCTTCCTCGTCGCTGCCTGCTGCTTCGGCCACCTGCTTGCCGATGCGCATCGTGGGGTTCAGCGACGTCATCGGATCCTGGAAGACCGCACCCAAATCCAACCGGCGAACCTTGCGCAGCGCCTTGGGTGAGCCCTCGACCATGTCCGCACCGGCGACGCGCACCGTCCCCGCCGTCCGCGCATGGTCGGGCAGCAGTCCAAGCAGGGTGAAGCCGAGAACGCTTTTGCCAGAGCCGGACTCCCCGACCAGGCCGAGGATCTCACCGGGCGCGATGGTCAGCGATACACCACGAAGGGCGTGCACGTTGCGACCGTTGCGGCGGAACGTGACGTGCAGGTCGCCGACGCCGGCGACGGGGTCCGGTGTCATGGACACGGCCGCAGACCCGTGCTCATCGACCTCCGTCGTTGCCGCAATCCCCATTCAGCGCTCCTCGACTTCTCGGACGTAGGTGATTGACACCTGGAGGTGGCGCG
>JAOPVF010000432.1 GCA_025963195.1 Mycobacterium sp.
ACTGCGTCGACCGCCACGTCGAAGCGGGCAACGGCGACCGGGTGGCCATCCACTGGGAGGGCGAGCCGGTCGGCGACAGCCGCACTTTGACCTACTCCGAACTGCTGGCCGAAGTCAGCAAGGCCGCGAACGCGCTAACGGACCTGGGACTGGTGGCGGGCGACCGCGCCGCCATCTACATGCCGATGGTGCCCGAGGCGATCGTCGCGATGCTGGCCTGTGCACGGCTTGGCGTCATGCACTCGGTGGTGTTCGCCGGCTACTCCGCGACCGCACTGAAGGCCCGCATCGAGGATGCCGAGGCCAAGGTGGTCATCACCACCGACGGGCAGTACCGGCGCGGTAAGGCGGTCTCCCTCAAGGAAGCGGTCGACGAAGCCGTGTCGGAGGAGGGCACGGTCGAGCACGTTCTCGTGGTGCGTCGCACCGGGATCGACACCCCATGGACCGAGGGCCGCGACCTGTGGTGGCACGACGTGGTGGACGCGGCGTCCCCCGAGCACACCCCCGAGGCGTTCGACGCCGAGCATCCGCTGTTCCTGCTCTACACGTCGGGTACCACCGGCAAGCCCAAGGGCATCGTGCACTCCAGCGGCGGCTACCTGACCCAGACCAGCTACACCCACACATGCGTCTTCGACGTCAAGCCCGACACCGACGTGTACTGGTGCACGGCCGACATCGGCTGGGTCACCGGCCACACCTACATCGTCTACGGTCCGCTTTCCAACGGCGTCACGCAGGTGGTGTACGAGGGCACGCCGACCTCGCCCACCGAGCACCGCCACTTCGAGATCATCGAAAAGTACGGTGTCACAATCTATTACACGGCACCCACCCTGGTCCGCACCTTCATGAAGCTGGGCCGCCAAATCCCGGCCGAACACGACCTGTCCACCCTGCGACTGCTCGGCTCGGTGGGCGAGCCGATCAACCCAGAGGCGTGGCGCTGGTACCGCACCGTGTTCGGTGCCGACACCACCCCGATCGTCGACACCTGGTGGCAGACCGAGACCGGATCCATCATGATCTCGCCGCTGCCAGGAGTCACCGCCGCCAAGCCGGGATCGGCCATGACACCACTGCCCGGCATCTCGGCCAAGATCGTCGACGACGACGGCAACCAACTCGACCCCGGCACCGACCACGGCGAACAGGCCAGCGGCTACCTCGTACTCGACAAGCCCTGGCCGTCGATGCTGCGGGGCATCTGGGGTGACCCCGAGCGGTTCAAGGAGACCTACTGGTCGCGGTTCGCCGAGCAGGGGTGGTACTTCGCAGGCGACGGCGCCCGCTACGGCAGCGACGGCGAGATCTGGGTGCTGGGCCGCATCGACGACGTGATGAACATCTCCGGTCACCGCATCTCCACCGCCGAGGTGGAGTCCGCTCTGGTCGGACACTCGGGGGTGGCAGAAGCCGCCGTCGTCGGTGCCAGCGACGAGCAAACCGGCCAGGCCATCTGCGCCTTCGTCATCCTCAAGGCCCGTTACGCCGACGAACCACGCGAGCAGATGGTCGACGAGCTCCGCAAGCAGGTGTCCAAGGAGATCTCGCCCATCGCGCGTCCGCGCGAGATCCACGTCGTCCCAGAACTGCCGAAGACGCGCAGCGGCAAGATCATGCGCCGCCTGCTGCGTGACGTCGCGGAGGGTCGTGAACTCGGCGACACGTCGACGCTGGTCGACCCGAGCGTGTTCGAGGCGATCAGAGCGACGAAGTAGCCAGCCGTCAGACGGCTGGGCTTTCAGACCGCGGAGGCGACGGGCACGAATCCCGTGCCCGGCCGGCTCTTGGCGGTGATGTCGGCGAGCACGGCGTTGATCGACACCGTCACCGCGGGCGTGTGCAGCGGCACGAACTTGACCACGCAGGTGGGTAGGTCCTCGCTGAACGCGCCGTGGATCATGCCGACGAGGTGGTCGTCGACGGTGACCGGTGCCCCGGAGTCGCCCGGTTGTCCACACACCTGGTTGACGATGGTGCCTGGCGTGTCGCCGGGCCCCCACGTGACGCCGCAGGAATAGCCCGTCGTGCGGCCCAGCTTGCACGCGACTTCGCCGAACACCGGGTCGGGACCTATGCCGTCGATACGGAAGCCGTTCACCACGGCGACCGGCCGCACCAGCGCCGGGTCGAACTGGATCACCGCGTAGTCGAGGCCTTCGTTGCCCGCCACCATGGAGCCCAGCACGCCGTGATCCTCGGCGCCTTCGGCGGCGACCTTGGCGCCGGGACCTCCGCAGTGCGCGGACGTGAACCCGATGAGATTGCCCTTGCTGTCGTTACCGATCGCGGTGAGCGTGCAGTACGTGTCGCCGTCGATCACGATGCCGGAGCCACCGCCGAGCGCAACGGGGTCGAGGGCGCGCGCAGGCGGCGCGGTCAGGATCGACGATGCGACGGTCAGGGCTGCCGCGACGACGACTGCGATGGCAGTGTCGTGCCCGCGATGTCTCAACACCACCTCCACCGACTGCCCCGTCCGAATTCCCGCCAAACCCCGTGAGTCTAACGTCGGCCGGGGAGGTCGAGGCGGGCGCGACATGGCAACATGAACGCACTGCACATCCCAATTTGGCTTCGACGCGGGGAGGGCTCGTTCGTGAGCACAGGCGACCGTAAGAACGGCGTGCCGACCACTGTCACTTCGATTCCGCTGGTGGATCCGCACGCGCCGGTACCGGATCCCTCGATCGGCGATCTGGTCAAGGACGCCACCACGCAGGTCTCGACCCTGGTGCGCGCAGAGGTGGAGCTCGCCAAGGCCGAGATCACGCGTGACGTGAAGAAGGGCCTTACCGGCAGCGTCTACTTCATCCTGGCGCTCGTCGTGTTGTTCTACTCGACGTTCTTCTTCTTCTTCTTCGCCGCCGAACTGCTCGACACCTGGCTGTGGCGGTGGGTCGCATTCCTGATCGTCTTCGGCGTCATGGTGTTGACCGCTGCGGCTTTAGCCTTCCTGGGGTATCTGAAGGTGCGGCGGATCCGGGGGCCGCAGCAGACCATCGAGTCGGTCAAGGAGACACGCGCGGCTCTTACCCCCGGCGGCGACAAGGCGGGCGGCAAGGCGATCACGTCGTTCGATGGTGCGCGTCCCGCGTCGACCGCTGATCCATCAGGCTGGTAAGTGCCCCCTCCTCCCGACCCGTCGATGACGCGCATCGACGGTCCATGGCGTCATCTCGACGTGCACGCCAACGGGATTCGCTTTCACGTCGTCGAAGCGCTGCCCACCGAGAACCAGCCCGTCGCGTCGGCCGAGCGACCGCTGGTGATACTGCTGCACGGGTTCGGCTCGTTCTGGTGGTCCTGGCGGCACCAACTGCGCGGGCTGACCGGCGCGCGCGTGGTGGCGGTGGATCTGCGCGGCTACGGCGGCAGCGACAAGCCTCCGCGCGGCTATGACGGCTGGACGCTGGCCGGTGACACAGCTGGCCTGGTGCGCGCGCTCGGACACAGCACCGCGACGCTGGTCGGTCACGCCGACGGTGGGTTGGTGTGCTGGGCGACGTCGGTGCTACACCCGCGGTCGGTGCGCGCGATCGCCGTGGTCAGTTCGCCGCACCCGGTGGCGTTGCGCGCGTCCGCGCTGACCCGGCGCGACCAGGGCTTCGCACTCCTCCCGGAGATGCTGGGCTACCAGGTGCCATTCTGGCCGGAGCGCAAGCTGACTCGCCATGACGCCGCCGAACTCGAAGTGCTCGTCCGCAGCCGATCGAGCGGCAAATGGCAAGCCTCAGAAGACTTTACGGAGACCATCGGCCACATGCGCCGGGCCGTACGGATTCCGTCGGCCGCACACTCCGCGCTGGAGTACCAACGCTGGGCGGTACGCAGCCAACTTCGTGCCGAGGGCCGGCGGTTCATGAAGTCGATGAAGCGCCCACTGAACGTTCCCGTGCTGCACATGCGCGGCGACGCCGACCCCTACGTGCTGGCCGACCCGGTGTACAAGACCCAGCACTACGCTCCCCATGGCCGGTACGTATCCATCGCGGGCGCAGGGCATTTCGCGCACGAAGAGGCACCAACCGAAGTCAACGAACAGCTGTCGCGGTTCCTCGCGCAGGTACACCGCACCTAACTCAGGAGACGCAGGCGCCGGTCTGCACCCGTTGAGTGCTGCCCACCTTGGCCATCTGATTGGCCACCTCGTCGGCGGTCAGCACGAACCCGGTGTCCGCGTCGTCCACTGCGGCGCCGAACACGACGCCCAGCACCGCCCCACCCTTGTCGATCAACGGACCGCCCGAATTGCCTTGCCGGACCGAGCCTCTGATGGTGTAGACCTCACGCGTGACGGTGGTGGTGTGGTAGATGTCGGGCCCGTTGAGCCGGATCACCTCGCGGATCCGTGCCGGGGTAGCGGTGAAGTCGCCGCCTCCGGGATAGCCCATCACCACGGCGTCGGTGCCCGACTTGGCTTCCTGCATGTCGAACTGCAACGGCGGCGCAGGCAGATTGGGCACGTCGAGGATGGAGATGTCGGCGCTGGGGTCGTAGGACACCACATCGGCGTCGTAGGTCTGGCCGTCGACCTCGACGGTGACGCTCTCCGAGCCCGCGACCACGTGCGCGTTCGACATCACCCGGTTCGGAGCGACGACGAAACCGCTGCCCTCGAGCACCTTTTGGCAACTCGGCGCAACGCCGCGGATCTTGAGCACGCTGGGTCGGGTGCCTGCGACCACCGGATCACCTGCCAACGTGGCGTCGGGGATCTCGACGTTGACGATCGGCGTCCGGCCGAACTGCGGCAGCACGTCGGGGAGCCCGGAGGTGTTCAGCAGTGCCTTCATCCGGTCCTTCACCGACTTCAGCGGGCTCGGTGCCACCTCGTCGAGCTGGGCCAGCACGCGCGAACCACGCACCACCGCTTGCAGGTTCGGCTGATCGGACGACGTGAGCAGAGACCCCAGCAACCACGCCGCAACCAGCACGGCGATGAGCTGCAGGCCGACCCCGATGATCGAATCGAACGCACGCAGGGTCACGTTTCGGATGGCTCCGCGCACCGCACGACCCAGCACGACACCGGCGATCTCGCCGATCACCACCAGTCCGAGGATGAGGAACAACGTCGCGAACAACTGGGTGCGGGGACCGCTGACGTAGGTGACCACGTGTGGCGCGAGCAGCACACCCGCGACAAGGCCGAGCACCACACCTATGAGGGCCAGCAGGGAGCCCAGCGCCCCGGAGCGCCAGCCGGAGACGGCGGCGACGAAGGCGACGGCGAGTACGGCCAGATCAAGCCATTGCGACGATGTCATTGTTGGGATTCACCGTAACCGGTGCCGCCGCCGACGAGGGCCATTGCCGCATCGAGTTCGCGCACGTCGTCGCTGTTCCACGGCTTGGCCCAGCCGGCGACGTCCAGGATCGCCGAGATCACCTGACCGGTGAAACCCCAGACCAGCATCTGGTTGAGCAGGAACGCGGGGCCGGCGAAGCGGCGGGTGTTCTGCTGGCGGTACACCATCAACCTGTTCTCCGGGTTGATGAATGCGCGCACCGGGACGCGCGCGACGATCGCCGTCTCGGCGGGGTCGACGACTTCCACCGGGCCGGGATCGGGCGAGTAGGCCAGTACCGGGACGACGTGGAAGCCCGACGGCGGGATGAACATCCGCTCGAGCGTGGCCAGCGGCCGCAACCTGCCGGTGTCGATGCCGGTTTCCTCGCGGGCCTCGCGCAGCGCGGTGGACACGGGGCCGCCGTCATCGGGATCGGAGGCCCCGCCGGGGACAGCCGCCTGGCCGGCATGGTTGCGAAGGGTCGATGCGCGCACGGTGACCAGCTGGTCCGCGTCGTCGGGCAGGCCGCCCGACGGTGAGTCCGGCGAGCCGGAGAACAGGTTGA
>JAOPVF010000445.1 GCA_025963195.1 Mycobacterium sp.
GTGGTGACGGTCCTGGTTGTCGGCTTCGGACGCGTGGTGCTCAACGTGCACAACCCGACCGACGTGCTGGCGGGCTGGGCGGCGGGCTACCTGTGGTTCGCGGCGAGCCTGCTGGTGCTGATCCGCAGGCCGGTCAGTTCAGGGGACGAAACACCGGTAGCGCTCGGTAGTGCGCCTTGAACGTGACTTCGCGGTACTCGCGCCCCAGCTCGCCGTCGTGGGCGAGCGTCGTCGGCCCGTCCACGGCGGTGAAGCTGAACTCCGGCACCTGGAGTTCGCGGTAGAGCGGGCTGCGTTCCAGCCGGCCCAGCGCAAGGGACACCAGAATCCGAAGCGTGCTGAATCGGCGGCCGGTCTCCAGGATGCGGACGTCGATCAACCCGTCGTCCATGCGGGTCCGCAATGACGGCGCGAAGCCCGACGGCAGGTAGACCGAGTTGCCGAGGAAGAACATCGACGTCTGCAGCGTGACGTTGTCGTAGGAGATGCGGACGGGTTGGTCGCGGCGCAGGGTGTGGAACATCGCGTAGATGCCCGCCAGCGGCTTGCCGATCTTGTGCTCGAGCTTCTCGCGGGTCCTGACGAATGACGGGTACGCGCCGATGCTTGCCGTGTTGATCACCGTGTCGGTGTCGTCGAGCGACACGACGTCGATGCACGTCACGTGCCCTCGCCTGATTGCGCCGACGGTCTTGGCGACCGTGTCACAACCGATGTCCTTGGCGAAGTGGTTGAACGTCCCGCCGGGGAAGACGGCAAGCGGGACACCCGCGCCGACCGCAACGCCCGCCGCGAAGGACGTCGTGCCGTCGCCGCCAGCGACGGCAAGCACCTCGGCGCGATCGGCAGCCGAGCGCAGCACCTCCAACACGTCGTCGGATTCGCCGAGTTCGACGATCTCGGCCTTCGGCAGGGCAGCCTTGACCTCGTTGAGGACCCGGGCGCCGGTGCCGCTGCCCGATGCAGGATTGACGACGAGCACGACCCCGGCACCGTCGGGACGCGCCGGGGTGTCGACCCGCAGTGGGGCGGCAGCGCGCAACCGGGGTTCGACGATCGGTGGCACGATCCGGCCACCGACGACCGCGACCGCCGCGCCGATGCCGAATCCGGCCAGCACGTCGCCGGGGTAGTGCGCACCCGTGGCCACCCTGGACATCCCGACGAGACCGGCCAGCAGTGCCAGTCCCAATCCCAGCGGCGGGTTCTCCAGGCCTACGCCGACGGCGAAGGCGGCGGCGCTGGCTGAGTGGCCCGACGGCAGCGAGTTCGACGTGGGCATCCGCAACGAGCGCCGCACGATCGGCACGGTCGCCCAGTTGGGTCGCGGCCGTCGCCAGATCTGCTTCGCCACCTGGTTGGTGAACAGGCTCGTCACCGCGAGGCACGCGACGCCGCGGGAGGCGCCCCGTACCGCAGATCGGCGCCTCGACGCGCCGAGCAGGATCGCGATCGCGAACCACAGCTTCGAATGGTCTGCCGCCGAGGTCAGGCGCGGCATCACGGCGTCGAGCAGTGGGCTAGGGGATTCCGCGATCGCTTCGAAGATCTCGCGGTCGAGAGTGCCGAGGCCCTGCCCGATCTGTCGGATACCCCGGCGCCGTCGCAACAGTTGCATGGCCTTCAACCTATCCGCGAGACACACTGCCCAAACCGTGTCTAAAGCTTTACTTGACCTGGAGTGCTTGATCTGTCGACCATTGATGTGTGCACCGACTGGTGGTTCTGCTATGCGCGACGGCGGTCTGGTTCGCGACGGCGGCGGTTGCCAGTGCCGAGGTGACGCCGTGGTTCGCGCAATCCGTTGGCAACGCCACCCAGGTGATTTCCGTTGTCGGAGTTGGCGCTTCGGATGCCAAGGTCGACGTCTACCAGCGGAACGGGACGGGCTGGGAGCCGATCGGCGTCGGCATTCCCGCCCACGTCGGCTCGGCGGGCATGGCGCCCGAGACCCACGACGGCCAGATGATGACGCCGATGGGCATCTTCTCGCTCGACTTCGCGTTCGGCACGGCGCCCAACCCCGGCGGAGGTCTGCAGTACGTCCAGGTGGGGAAGAACCACTGGTGGGACGGCGACATGAAGAGCCCGACCTACAACACGATGCAGGTCTGCGAGAAGTCGCAGTGTCCCTTCAACACCGATCCGAGCAGTGGCACGGAGAATCTCGAGATCCCGCAGTACCGTCACGCCGTGGTGATGGGCGTCAACAAGGAACGGGTGCCCGGCAACGGCGGCGCGTTCTTCCTTCACACCAGCGACGGTGGACCGACGGCGGGGTGCGTGTCCGTCGACGACGCCACCATGGTGCAGATCATCAAGTGGCTTCGGCCCGGCGCGCTGATCGCCGTTTCTAAATGAGCACCATTTCCAAATAGCTCAAAGATTAACGGCGCGACCGGCTTTCGCCTTGAAGTCCAGTGACTTGGTGGACAGCGACGCGTCGTAGGTACGGTCGTAGCCGGTGACGCTGATCTTCCAGCCGTCAGGGGTCCGCCGGTAGCTGTCGTGATAGAAGCCCGCGCCGATCAACATGAAGTCGAACTTCGGGACGATGACCTTGTCCTGCAAGTACCAGATGCCGGTGGCTTCGTCGCCGTCGACGTCGATCTCGGGGTGCGTCACCCGGTGCTCGGTGATCATGTCGGCGGGCATCGACTTGCGCATGAACTCGACCAGCGACGTCCGGTCGGTGAAGTGGTGTTCCTCGCCGAGTGACTCGCCGTAGTCACCGACGACGTCCTCGGTGAGCGTGTCCGCGAACTCGTCCCAGTGCTTGGTGTCGAGCGCGCGCAGGTATCGGTACTTGAGTCGCTGAATGTCGTCGATGTCACCCATCCCGACATTGCAACACAACCGGTCGCACGGGTATGGGCCAGGTGGGTGTCCGGGGTCGCCGGCTTTGCTGAAATCGTCCGGATCGCCGTCGCGGCGGCCGGTTCCAAGGTGTTGCTTACGCTACGCACAGCCAAAACCTAGCTGCGAGAACGCTGTTCGTCGGGTTTGCCTCGGAGTGTCTGAGCTGCTTCATGGGTGGTTGCGGTTAGGGTGTGTTCCGATATGAGCGCCCCGTTGGGGTTGTCGATCGGGACGACCAACCTGGTCGCGGTCCGAGTCGGCGATCCACCCCTGTCACGGCGATCCATGCTGACCTTGTCTGGCCAGGTGTTGAGCGGTTTCGTCGAACGCGTCGGCGATCCAGTGCCGCTGGTGACCGCCGACGGCTCGTCGCACCCCGCCGACGAGCTGTTGGTCGACGCGCTCGACGGCATGGTGGAACTCGCAGGGAAAGCGACGCCCTCACAGATCGCCATCGCCGTCCCCGCGCACTGGACCGGAGCCACGTTGCGCGCCCTGCGTGCCGCCATGCGAGCCAAACCGAGGCTCGCTCCCAACGGTGTGCCCGCACGCCTGGTCTCCGATGCCGTCGCCGCGCTGACCGCGATGCACGCGGATCCGGGGCTGCCAGGGCGGGGCGTGGTCGCGTTGATGGACTTCGGCGGCGGTGGCACCACCATCACCCTTGCCGATGCGGCATCGAGCTTCGAACCGATCGCGACGTCGCGGGTCACGGAGTTCTCGGGCGATCAGATCGACCAGGCGCTTCTTGCCCACGTGCTCGACGGCATCGCCGACGCCGATGGGGTCGACCCGGCGGGCACTGCCGCGGTGGGCTCTCTGACGGCGCTGCGCGACGAGTGCCGGCGGGCCAAGGAACTGCTCTCCGAGCAGACCGACGCCGAGGTGTCGGTCGACTTGCCGGGCCACCGCTCGACGGTGCGGGTCACCCGGGCCGAACTCGATGGGCTGATGGAGGCACCGCTGGCTGCGGTGCTGGCAGAGTTGGATGATCTGTTGCTGCGCAACCGGGTTGCGGCGGCCGACGTGTCGACCGTGGCAGCAGTCGGCGGTGGCGCTCGCATGCCCTTGATCGCCCAGAGGCTCTCCGCCCACGGCGAGGCGCCAGTGCTGATCACGCCGCAGCCCGCCATCGACGCCGCAGCGGGCGCGGTGCTCTTCGCGGCGTACGGCTCGGAGTCCGACGCCGCGACCGGGATGGCGCCCGCCGCGTTGACCGGCGTTGCGCCCATCGAGTCGATCGCACCCACTACCCCAGTCGTCACGGGGAATGCGCCTGGCTCATCGACGTTCCGCCAGTTGGCGTGGTCGCAGGACGACGACGCGTCGGCGGAGCCGGTGCCCTACATGGGTGAGGATTACTCCACCGACACCAGCATGACGCGTGCGGTGGCGCAGTACGTCCCACCGACGGGTCCGATCGACGTCGATGAGCCGCGGGCGTGGCAACGGTTGCCGCAGTTGGTGTTCGGCGTGGCCGCCGTTGTGGCGTTGGTGGCCTTCGGCGGAGTGGCGATCGCGCTGACGAGCGCTACGGGCGACTCCACCCCCAGCCCAATCCCAACGCCGAAGACGGTGCCTGCGACCGCGACACCGCTGTCGTCGAGCGTGGCGCCGCCACCACCACCGCCCAGCACCGAGGTACCGCAGAGCATCGTGACCGTGACGAGCGAAGCCCCACCGCCACCTCCGCCGGAGACCGTCACCGTGGAGCGGACCGTGACGACCACCAGGACGACGGAGCCGACGACCACCACCACGACAACCACGACCACGTCGCCGACCACCACTACCACCACGACCACGACGCCTACGACGACGACCACCACGACGCCGACGATGACCACGAGCTACATCACGGTGCCGTTCGTCCCGGTGCCCATTCCGATCCAGGTGCCGGCCACCCCGACACCGCAGTATCAGCTGCCACCGCAGTATCAGCCAGTTCCGCAGTACCCACAGCAGCCGCAATTCCCGTTCTAGGCGGTTCGCAGGCGGCAGCAATGTCACAGGTGCATTCCAGCGTTTCGTAGACCACGCGGGCCACCATCGGACGATGGAACAGAAGAACACGCGATTCGATCGCATACGCGTGCACCTGCTGGGGGTCATCGGCATCGGCGCCTTTGCCGCGCTGGCGGTGCTCGGCATTGCTTACGGCGGAAGCCATTTCGGGGCGGGAAGCGCACTGGCAGGTTCAGGTGATGCACCCGCGAACACGACCTACGTCCAACCCACGGTGGTCGGCGCCACCATGGGTGCCACGGCCACGTGGACGACACCGTCGCTGACAGTTCCCACGGGGAAGGCCGTCCCGGCGCTCAAGGCCGGGGGCTGACGTGCGGTGTCGGAGTCTCGGCACGGCGCTCGTCGTATCGGCTTCGTCGGCGATGGTGCTGCTCAGCACTGGCGTCGCGCAGGCCGGAGCGGCTCCCAACGTGGTTGGTCAGAAGTACAGCGACGCCAGCTCGGCGATCAGCGGTGCGGGCATGCATCCCGTGGTGTCGACGGTCGTCGGGGACCAGAAGGCCTGGCCCGACTGCCTCGTCGCCGACCAGGTGGCCAGGTCCGTTGCTCCACCGGAGAACAGCTCCGGGTCGGCCACCGACGAAGTGCTCGTCTCGCTCAACTGCGATGCGGCTGCGGCATCGTCGAAGTCACCGGGATACTCGGCGGCCAGCCCCGAGGGCAAGGCGATCGCGGCGGCCGCCAAGGCGGCGAATTCGTCGGGCTGATCAGGTCTGCTCAGCCAGATGCAGCGGATGGAAGCAGGCAGCGACGTGTGCCGGCTCCAATTCGTCCAGTTTCGGATCGTGGGTGCGGCACACGTCGGTCACACACGGGCAGCGGGTGTGGAAGTGACAGCCAGGGGGCGGATCGATGGGGCTGGGCGGGTCGCCCTCGAGGATGAGGCGCTCTCGGCTGGCGTTGCGCTTCGGATCGGGGATCGGTACCGCGGACAGCAGCGCCGTTGAGTACGGATGCAGTGGCTGCCGGTAAAGGTCAGCAGCACTGGCGCTTTCGACGATCTTGCCGAGATACATCACCGCAACGCGATTCGAGACGTGCCGAACGACGCC
>JAOPVF010000519.1 GCA_025963195.1 Mycobacterium sp.
CATGCCCTGACGGCTGATGTAGCCGAGCGAATCCGCGCCGATGGCCCGGCGCACGCCGTCGACCATTTCCACCTAGTCGGCCTCGAAGCTCGACGAGTTCGCGATCAGCTCGGCGGGGGTGGCGACGTCGATGCCGTAGAAGCAGGGCCACTTCACCGGGGGTGACGCGATCCGGACGTGCACCTCGACGGCGCCGGCCTCGCGCAGCATCCTGATCAGGGCCCGCTGGGTGTTGCCGCGCACGATCGAAGCGGCGACCACGAGCCGTCGCTTGCCGCGGATGACGTCCATGAGAGGGTTGAGCTTCAGCCGGATGCCGAGCTGACGGATGGTCTGCGACGGCTCGATGAAGGTCCGCCCGACATAGGCGTTCTTCATAAGACCCTGCCCGTAGGGGATTCCCGATCCCTGGGCGTAGCCGACGGCTGCCGGGGTGCCCGACTCGGGCACGCCGATCACTAGGTCGGCGTCAACGGGCATCTCGCTGGCGAGCCTGCGGCCGATGTCCACGCGGGTGGCGTGGACGGACCGGCCGGCGATCACGCTGTCGGGGCGGGCCAGGTAGACGTACTCGAACACGCACGCCTTGGGTGTCGGGTTGGCGAACCGCGTCGACCGCACGCCGTCGGCGTCGATGGCCAACAGTTCACCGGGCTCGATGTCGCGCACGAAGGACGCGCCGACGATGTCGAGGGCGGCCGTCTCCGACGCGACGACCCAGCCGCGGTCCAGGCGGCCCAGCGACAGCGGGCGCACGCCGTAGGGGTCGCGTGCCGCGTAGAGGGTGTTCTCGTCCATGAAAGTCAGGCAGAACGCGCCCCGGACGGTCGGCAGCAGTTCCAGTGCGGCCTGCTCCAGTGTGGAGTCCGCAGCGCCATGGGCCAGAAGCGCGCCGAGGATGTCGGAGTCGGTGGTGGCCGATGGGGCACCGCGGGTGTTGATCAGGCCGGCGGCACGGGCGCGCGAAGCCAGTTCGGTGGTGTTGACCAGGTTGCCGTTGTGGCCGAGGGCGACACCGGTGCCCGCCGCGGTGTTGCGGAACACCGGCTGGGCGTTCTCCCACGTGGTGGAGCCCGTCGTGGAGTAGCGGCAGTGCCCGATCGCGACGTGGCCCTCCATGGCGGCCAGCGTCGCCTCGTCGAATACCTGGCTGACGAGGCCGAGGTCCTTGAACACCAGCACCTGCGAACCGTCGGCGACGGCGATGCCCGCCGCCTCCTGGCCACGGTGTTGCAATGCATAGAGACCGAAGTACGTGAGCTTGGCCACTTGCTCGCCAGGTGCCCAGACGCCGAAGACGCCGCACTCTTCTCGGGGTTCGTTCTCCGGTGGTGCGATCTGCTCGGCTGTCACGATCAGCTGGCTCCCTGGGGGCGGTGGGTGACTATGGTCAGTCTACGGTCAACACCCGTCGAAGACGGAATCGAAGCGCGGTGTTGCGGTGATTTCAACAACGGTGGCGACGTGCGCATTTCCCGACGGCGCCCGGATCGGGTGAGCGGCGTCACTCGGGGAGCCGGACCAGGGGCAGCCAGTCCGCGATCTCACCGGCTCGCGACCCAGACGACTGCAGCGTGCCTTCGGCCGCGGCGTCGGCCAACGTCGTCAGACCGGTAGCCAGCAACAGCCATGTACGCGGATCGGTCTCCACCACGTTGGGCGGATTGCCACGGGTGTGCCGGGGCCCCGAGATGCATTGCACCGCAACGAACGGCGGGACCCGCACCTCGACACTGGCACCTGGCGCCTGTGCCGCCAGGGTGCGCGCGGTCAGCCGGACGGCCTCGGCGAGCACGTTTCGATCGAGGGTGGGAAACGCTTCGTCGCGCAACCAGTCGGCCAGCGCCGACACGGCTTCGCGAGTCTTCACCGGATCCGCAGTACGGCGTGACGCCATACCTTAGTGTCGCAAAGTGCTCATCGACCGCCATGAGCCGCCATACCAGGTGGCCGGGGCGGTACTCCTTGTCATTGCCGTTGGCCTGGCAACAGTGCTCGCCCTGCAGTACCGCGGCACGTTTACGTCGCGCGAGCAATTGACCGTGGTCTCGCCGCGATCCGGCCTGGTGGTGGACCCCGGGTCCAAGGTCACGCTCAACGGAGTCGAGATCGGCCGGGTGGCGCGCATCGCCACCGTCGAGCGGGACGGCACCGACCAGTCAGCGCTGACCCTCGAGGTCAACCCGGACTACCTGCACCTGATCCCCGTCAACGTGGTGGCCGACATCAAGGCCAGTACGGTGTTCGGCAATAAGTACGTCGCGTTCAGCTCACCGAAGGACCCGTCCCGGCAACACATTTCGGCCGGCGATGTCATTGCGGCGGCGTCTGTGACCACCGAGTTCAACACGCTGTTCGAAACGGTCACGTCGATCGCGGAGAAGGTCGACCCGATCAAGGTGAACCAGACGCTTACCGCGGCGGCGCAGGCGCTGTCCGGTGTCGGTTCGAAGTTCGGCCAGTCGCTGGAGCACGCCAACGTGATCCTCGACGACCTCAACCCCCGAATGCCGCAGCTGCGCGAGGACACCACACGGGTGGCCGACCTCGCCGACGTCTACGCCGTGGCCTCATCGGACTTGTGGCGCAGTCTGGATTCCGCGGTCACGACGGCGCGCACGTTCAACACACAGCAGGGTGACGTCGACGCGGCTTTGATGGCCGCAATCGGGTTCGCGAACACCGCCACGGGGCCCATCGAGCAGTCGGCCCCATATCTGATCCGTGGTGCCGCGGACTTGGTGCCGACGACGAAACTGCTCGACGACTATCGCGGCATGATCTTCTGCACCATCCGCAACCTCAGCGAGGTGCAACCCCTTGCGGCAAGGACACTTGGCGGCAACGGTTACTCCCTCGCCCAGTACGGCACCCTGCTCGGCTTCGGTGCTGGCAACCCGTTCGCCTACCCCGACAACCTGCCCCGCATCAATGCGCATGGCGGACCGGAGGGCAGGCCAGGCTGCTGGCAGAAGGTCACCAGGGACCTGTGGCCAGGGCCCTATCTGGTGACGGATACCGGGTTCAACCTCGCTCCGTACAACCACATCGAACTCGGCCAGCCGATCGCCGTCGACTACGTGTGGGGCCGCCAGATCGGCGAGTACACGATCAACCCGTGACGCTTGACCTCAACCGTCGTCGAGGTCCTACGGTGGCGTCATGACCTTCAGACCTCACGAGATCGAGTTCCTCCGTGCCACGGCGCTCGGCCGGCTGGCGACCATCCAGCCCAACGGAACGTTGCAGAACAGCCCGGTCGGGTTCAGCTTCGACGAAACCCGCGGCACCATCGACATCTTCGGCTTCCACATGTCGAAGAGCCAGAAGTACCGCAACATCGCGGCCAATCCCACGGTGGCCTTCGTCGTCGATGACATCGTCTCCACCGACCCGTGGCGCGTGCGCTGCCTGGAGATCCGCGGTACCGCCGAGCAGGCCGAGGCGCCGCCGTCGGAGGGCGACGCCGGCGACCAACTCGACACGGCGATCATCCGGATCACGCCGCGCCGGATCATCGGCTTCGGCATCGACAGCCCCGACGTCGACCCGCATCTGCTGCAGATGGACGCACGCGACGTCTAACGCGCGCTCCGCTGAACCGCCAGCGCGGCGACGGCACCGGCTTCGTTGATCGCGAGATGCACCAGCATCGGCGCAGCCAAGCTGCCCGACCGCGCGTAAAGCCAGCCGAACGCCCACCCGGCGGCGCCCGTCACCAGCACCGTGCCGAGCACCGGCTCACCCGCTCTGCGGGCGTCGGCGACGTGCGACAGCCCGAACCCGGCGGCCTGCACCATCCGGCCGCACCGCGGGCCGAATGCGCCGTCGGCCACGCAGCCGAGTGCCGCGCGAAAGGCCGCCTCCTCGCTCCACACGGTGCCGATCGGGATGCGCACCAGCAGCCAGGCGGCGGCGTCGGGTAATTCGCGCGCGGCCATCCCGTCGCGGACGCGCGGGGCGGCCGTCGTCGCGGCGACGCCGGCCGTCACGGCACCAGCCGCCGCGAGGCCCAGCCGCAGTCCACGACCGAGCGCGGGCGGGCGCAGCCCCAGCGGCGCTCTGGTGGACAGCACCAGCGCGGTCGACAGGACGGCATGCACCGGCAGCTGCCAACGGGGTGCCAGGCGTGGCCCGACGAACCCGCTCCAGGCCACCAGTGAGACGGCCAGCGCCAGTGCGCGGGTTCGGTTGCGTGCCATCAGTAGTCGGGGCCGCGCGTGGCCTGGTAGTCGTTCAGCGCCACTCGCACGCGCTCGGTGTCCTGGTCGGTCCAGCCGTCGGGTGGCACCACCGCGGCCCAGCCGTCGAGCACCGAGTCTCCATAGTTGTGGCCGTGCCCGCCGGGGACGCTCAAGGCGTTCGTCATGTCGGCGCCCACCTGCCAGAACGAGATGATGGGGTACCAGCGCATCGATGCCGTGCGGTCCGCACCGGGCGCCTCGACGAGCCAATCCGGTCTGGACAACACGAGTTTCGGCGACCACCAGATGATCGGGTCCGATGCGTGCTGCAGGAACAGCACTCGCGTACCCTCCCACGGCGGATCGGCGATCTTGGCGATGTCGGAGGCGTCGGTGGCCTGGCTGAACCGCACCGTTCGGCCATTGTCGTAGCGCGGCTGCACTTCCGGGGTGCCGGGGTCGCGCCGTAGCACCAGCCCGCTCCACAGCGAGCTTTCGTGGGGCGGGCCTACCCACAGGACCGCCGAGAAATCCATCCGGGCGATGTCGGGCAGCCACGGAAACACACCTTGTCCCCCGTACGACCCGAGGCTCTCGCCGTACAGCACCAGCTTGGGTCGCTTGTCCGAGGGAAGCTTGCGCCAGCGGTCGTGGATCGTGTTGATCAGAATCCGACTCGACTCGATCGACTTGTCCCGGTCACCCAGGAACGAGATCCAGCTGGGCAGATACGAGTACTGCATGGCGACGAGCGCGGTGTCACCGTTGTACATGGTCTCGATGCTGCGGGCGGCGACCGGGTTGACCCATCCGGTGCCGGTGGTGGGGATGATGACGAGCAGCTTGCGGTCGAAGGCACCCGTGCGCTCCAGCTCGTGGACGATGACGTCGGTGCGGGCGGTGTCGGTGTCGGCGGTCTGCAACCCGGCATACACCCGGATTGGCTCCTTCGCAGGCCGCCCGTTCACCCGCGCCAGCGCATCCAGATCGGGTCCGGTGGCCACGAAGTTGCGTCCCTCGTAGCCGAGCGTGTCCCAGGCCGCCAATGACGTTGGGCTGCCGGAGCGTTCAGGTTCGATCGGCTGATGGATTCCGGCCCGGGTCGTGGAGTTCTGGGGCTGGAACACGCGGCTGGCACCCGCGAGGAAGCCGCGGTACAGCACGCCGTTGATCAACGTGATGAGCAACACCACGATGATCGCAGTCCCAACGAAGAGCGCCACTTCGTGGTGTAGGTGCCAACGCCGGATGAGCCTGCGAGCCAGCAGCTTGATCCCATCGAGCACCACCCGTGCCGCCCCGACGCAGGCGCCACCGACCAGCAGTGCGGCGAACAACGTGCGCAGGTAGCCCAACGTGGCGGGACCCTCGATACCCATCAATGCCGACACCTGACGCTGCCAGGCCGCGGCGGGGATCAGCACCAGCACGCTGGCCGCAATCGAGGATGCGATGGTGACGGCCTTGATCTGGTACATCACTCGCTTGGTCGGTGGCCACCAGTGCCTGCCCCGTAAGACGAAGTGGCGGAACGCTTTTCCAATCACCACACCAATCGCGTAGCCGATGGATGCGTTGATGCCGCCGATCAGTCCGGCGAACAACCAGTCACGCGGGAGCAGCGAAGGGGTGAGCGATAGGCAGAAGGACAGCGTGCCGAAGGCGAGCCCGACGAAGTCGAGGCGGACCAGGCCCCAAGTCCAGAGCAGTAGGGGATGTCGTGTGTTGGCCGGGGCCCTCACCCGAACAGACCGGGCAGTACGCCCTCCGACGTGGCCCGAAGTTCGGCCAGGCTGACGATGAACTGGCCCTGCACCTCGACCGCGGCCTCTTCGCCGCGTGGCCCGTCGTCGACCACGCCGATGCGCACGGTGGGCAGGCC
The DNA here is from genome assembly GCA_025963195.1 of Mycobacterium sp. GTDB lineage: Bacteria > Actinomycetota > Actinomycetes > Mycobacteriales > Mycobacteriaceae > Mycobacterium. Next base: position 6,067 of record JAOPVF010000519.1, read on the forward strand.
CCGTGCCTCACACATGGCGCGGAACCGGCTCTCCTCGGTTCGCGGCACCGCGACCAGCACGCGGCCGGCCGACTCGGAGAAGAGGAAGACAAAGGCCTCGGCAGCAGATTCACAATTACTGGGAAGGACCAACCGGCAACCGGTTTCGCCAGCCAGTGCCGCTTCCACCACTGCCTGGATCAGCCCGCCCTCTGATAGATCGTGGGCCGCCGACACGAGCCCGTCACGCGAAGCGGCACACAAGACGTCGGCGAGCAGGCGCTCGCGCTCCAGGTCGACCTTGGGTGGCACCCCACCGAGATGATCGGCGGTGACCTGCGCCCAGATCGATCCGTCGAACTCGTCTCGCGTGTCACCGAGGAGGATCAGCGACTCGCCAGGCTCGGAGCCGAAACCGGTGGGGATGCGGCGCTTGACGTCGTCGATCACGCCGAGCACACCGACCACCGGGGTCGGCAGGATCGCCGTGCTGCCGGTTTGGTTGTAGAAGCTGACGTTGCCGCCGGTGACCGGGATACCCAGTGCCGCACAGCCATCCGCGAGACCACGCACCGCTTGGGAGAACTGCCACATCACGCCGGGATCCTCAGGTGATCCGAAGTTCAGGCAGTTGGTGACCGCAAGGGGGGTGGCGCCGGTGACGGCGACGTTGCGGTATGCCTCGGCCAGCGCCAGCTGGGCTCCGGTGTACGGGTCGAGTTCGGTGTAGCGCCCGGATGCGTCGGTGGACACCGCGATGCCGCGGCCGGTCTCCTCGTCGATGCGCAACACCCCACCGTCGGCGTGCTCGGCCAGCACGGTGTTGCCCCGGACGTAGCGGTCGTACTGCTCGGTGATGAACGCGCGGCTACACAGGTGCGGACTGCCAAGCAGAGCAAGCAATGTCGCGCGCAGTTCGTCGCCAGTGCCGGGGCGGGGCAGCTTCGCCGAGGTGTCGGCGATGAGCGCATCCTGGGTGTCGGGCCGGGCGACGGGGCGCTCGTAGACGGGCCCCTCGTGCGCCACGGTGCGCGGCGGGACGTCGACGACGGTCTCGCCGTTCCAGGTGATCTGGAGGTGATCGCCGTCGGTGACCTCGCCGATCACCGTGGCCAGCACCTCCCACTTGCGACACACCGTCATGAAGGCGTCGACGTTCTCGGGCGAGACGACCGCGCACATGCGTTCCTGCGACTCGCTGGAGAGCACTTCGGCGGGGGTCATGTACTTCGCCCGCAGCGGCACCTTGTCCAGCTCGATCGCCATGCCGCCGTCACCCGCCGATGCGAGTTCCGATGTGGCGCATGACAATCCGGCGCCACCGAGATCCTGGATGCCGATCACCAGGCCGGCCGCATAGAGCTCGAGGCAGCACTCGATGAGCACTTTCTCCATGAACGGGTCGCCGACCTGTACCGATGGCAGCTTCTTGCGGCCGGGGCCCTTCGATGGTCCAGCTCCGCCTCCGGCTTCGTGTCCGTCCCCCTCGTCGGAGCCGAACGTCTCCGACGCCAGCACCGAAACGCCGCCGATGCCGTCGAGGCCGGTGCGCGCGCCGAACAGGATGATCTTGTTGCCGGTTCCCGACGCAAAGGCCAGGTGCAGATCCTCCTTGCGCAGCACGCCGACACACATCGCGTTCACCAGAGGGTTACCCGCATACGAGGAATCGAACACCGTCTCGCCACCGATGTTGGGCAACCCCAACGAGTTCCCGTAACCACCGATGCCGCGCACCACGCCGTCGAGCACGCGGCGAGTATCGGGAGCGTCGGCAGCACCGAAGCGCAGCTGGTCCATCACGGCCACCGGCCGTGCGCCCATCGCCATGATGTCGCGGACGATGCCGCCGACGCCGGTGGCCGCACCCTGGTACGGCTCGACGTAGGACGGGTGGTTGTGCGACTCGACCTTGAACGTGACCGCCCAGTCGTCGCCGATGTCGACCACGCCCGCGTTCTCGCCGATGCCCGCCAGCATCGACGACCGCATGGCCTCCGTGGTGGTTTCACCGAAGTAGCGCAGGTGGACCTTCGACGACTTGTACGAGCAGTGCTCGCTCCACATCACCGAGTACATCGCCAGTTCGGCGTCGGTGGGACGACGACCGAGGATCTCGCGAATCCTCTGGTATTCGTCGTCCTTCAGACCGAGCTCCCGGAAGGGCTGCGGCTGATCGGGGGTAGTAGCGGCGTGTTCAACGGTATCGACCACATGGGTGAGCCCAGACGTCACGGACACAGTCTAGTTGGAACCCCCGACCCCGGCGGTTCAGGTAGCTGCGGAGACGTCGCCGCCGGCCACGCAGAACGCGTTTCCGTCCGGATCGGCGAACACCACCCAGCGAAACTCTGGCCCTGCTTCACCTCGGCCGGTCTCGGCGGCGCCCAAGTCCACCAGCCGCGTGACCTCCGCCTCGAGATCAGGGGCGGAGAAGTCGACGTGCACGCGGTTCTTCCCCGGCGTCGGATCGTCGACCTTCTGGAACGCGAGGCCGGGGCCGCCTGCCGGGCGAGACACGGTGAGGAAGAAGCCGGGCGCCAAGGCGTTGACCGTGCCGTCGACGACGCGGGCCCACCACTCGGCAAGCCGGTCGGGGTCGGTGGAATCGAAGGTGATGTTCTCGACGGAGAGTGCCATGGCGGTGACCATAGATCAGGCCGGTGACAAGAATGCCCGAAGTGCGCAAGAGTAGGCGGCCACGTCGTCGGCGCCCATCAGCTCGCGCGCCGAGTGCATGGCCAGCTGCGCCGCTCCGACGTCGACGGTGGGAATGCCGGTGCGCGCCGCGGTCATCGGGCCGATCGTCGACCCGCACGGCAGGTCGGCGCGATGCTCGTAGCGCTGCAGCGGCACCCCTGCCTGCACACACGCCAACGCAAACGCGGCCGCGGTGCGCCCGTCGGTGGCGTACCGGAGGTTGGGCTGCACCTTGAGCACCGGTCCGGCGTTGACCTCGATCAGGTGGCCGGGCTCGTGCCGGTCGGGATAGTTGGGATGGGTGGCGTGGGCCATGTCGCCGGAGGCCACCATCGATCCGGACAGCCGGCGCAGGAAGTCCTCGCGGCTACCGCCCGCGGCCAGCGTGATGCGTTCCAGGACCGTCGGAAGCAGCTCGGACTGGGCGCCGTGATCCGACGTCGACCCGACCTCCTCGTGGTCGAACAGCGCCAGCACCGGCAGGTAGTCCCCCGGCTCGGCGGCCAGGAACGCCTCCAACCCGGCGTAGCAGGTGCCCTGGTTGTCCAGCCGGGGCGCGCTGACCAGATCACGGTTGGCCCCGATCACCGCCGACGGCGTCAGGTCGTGCGTCATCAGGTCGGCGGCCAGCACGGCAGCCGGGTCGACGTCGGCCCGCTCGGCCACGTAGTCGACGAAGGACCTGGCGCCGGTACCGACGCCCCATACCGCGTTGACGTGGCGCTGCGGGTTCAGCTCGACGGCCTTGCGGTCCTCGGACAGATGGATGGCCAGTTGCGGCACCCGAAGGATCGGGTCGTCGATGCGGACCAGCACCTGCTCGCCGGAACTCATCGACAGCCGCCCGCTGATCCCCAGGTCGCGGTCCAGCCAGGAGTTCAGCCACGCGCCACCGTAGGGCTGGAGCGCCACCACCTGCCAGCCGGAGGTGAACCGATCCGGATGCTGCTTGACCCGCAGGTTCGGGCTGTCGGTGTGCCCGCCGACGATGCGGAAGGGGACTGCGGCATGTTCGCCTGACCGCCAGGCGACCAGGGACCCGGCGCGGACCGTGAAGTAGCCGCCGGTCTGCGACGGCCAGGCCTGCTGCTCGGTCAGCTCGGTGAAGCCGTCCGCGCGCAACCGCTGGGCAACGGTGACGCAAACGTGGAACGGCGAGGGCGAGGCGTCGATGAACGCGCAGAGGCTCTGGGGGCTAGCGGCCATCCTCTCATCCTTACCGGCGCTTACCGCGTGCGTGGCGCTAGGGTCCACATGTGCCCGATCCACTGCCGCAGCCGGTGCTGGCTCCGCTGACGCCTGCGGCCATCTTCCTGGTCGCCACCATCGCCGAGGGCGGCGAACAGAAAGTGCACGATGCGCTGCCCGACATCTCGGGTCTGGTGCGTGCCATCGGTTTCCGGGATCCGGCGAAGCGGCTGTCGGTGGTGACCTCGATCGGCTCCAACGCGTGGGACCGGCTCGTCTCCGGCCCCCGCCCTGCCGAACTGCACCCGTTCGTCGAGTTGAACGGCCCGCGTCACCACGCCCCATCCACGCCGGGCGACCTGCTCTTCCACATCAGGGCCGAGTTCCTCGACGTCTGCTTCGAACTCGCAGGAAAGCTCGTCGAGGCGATGGCCGGTGCCATCACCGTGGTCGACGAGGTGCATGGTTTCAAGTTCTTCGACAACCGGGACCTGATGGGATTCGTCGACGGCACCGAGAACCCCGACGGCCCGCTTGCCACCAGCGCCACCCAGATCGGCGACGAGGACCCCGACTTCGCAGGGGGCTGCTACGTGCACGTGCAGAAGTACCTGCACGACCTCGGTTCGTGGAACTCGCTGTCCACCGAGGAGCAGGAGCGGGTGATCGGCCGCACAAAGCTCGACGACATCGAGTTGGGCGACGACGTGAAACCCGCCAATTCCCATCTGGCGCTGAACGTGATCACCGACGACGACGGCAACGAGCTGAAGATCCTGCGGCACAACATGCCGTTCGGTGAGGTCGGCAAGGCGGAGTTCGGTACCTACTACATCGGTTACTCACGCACCGCCGAGGTCACCGAGCGGATGCTGCGCAACATGTTCATCGGCGATCCGCCGGGCAACACCGACCGGATCCTCGACTTCTCCACCGCCGTCACCGGTTCGATGTTCTTCACGCCGATCACCGACTTCCTCGACGACCCGCCGCCACTGCCCGGCGACGAGGCAGTAGCGGCTCCCCCCACGCCAGCACCCTCATACGACGGCTCACTGTCGATCGGCAGCCTGAAAGGACGACCCCAATGAACAACCTCTATCGCGAACTGGCGCCGATCACCGAAGACGCCTGGGCTGAAATCGAATTGGAGGCGACGCGGACGTTCAAGCGGCACATCGCGGGGCGCCGGGTGGTCGACGTGAGCGAGCCCGGCGGTCCCATCACCGCGGCGGTCAGCACCGGCCATCTGCTCGACGTGACGTCCCCCGGCGACGGCGTGGTTGCGCACCTGCGCGAGAGCAAGCCGCTGGTGCGGTTGCGGGTGCCGTTCACCATTGCGCGCACCGACGTCGACGACGTCGAACGCGGCTCGCAGGACTCCGACTGGGACCCGGTCAAGGACGCCGCCAAGCAGCTGGCATTCGCCGAGGACCGCGCGATCTTCGAGGGTTACGAGGCGGCGTCGATCGGAGGCATCCGCAAGAGCAGCTCCAACCCCGCCCTCGCGTTGCCGGCCGATCCGCGGGAGATCCCCGACGTGATCAGCCAGGCGCTCTCCGAGCTGAGGTTGGCCGGTGTCGACGGCCCGTACTGCGTGCTGCTGTCGGCCGACGTCTACACGCAGGTCAGCGAGACCACCGAGCACGGCTATCC
>JAOPVF010000521.1 GCA_025963195.1 Mycobacterium sp.
GGCCAGGAACCAGTCGAGGAACGCCGCCGTCCGCTCGATCGGCACCTCGACGTCCTGCACGACGCGCTCGCGCGGCGGCCGCCCGTTGCGCTTCTCGATCCGGTCGGCGATGTCGAACCGCTGGTCATAACCGATGAGCTTCCAGTAGAAGCTGCTGCGCCGAAGGCGTCGCGGCCAGAACTTCCGGATCGTGGGGTTCTGCGCGCCGAAGGCCCGAGAGCACCAGAACCAGTCGGTGTCCCAGCGCCACAGGTAGTCGTGGATGGTCAGCCGGTCGTGCTTCTCGCCTGCGGGGTGCTGGATGGATCGGTAGTAGATGTCCTTGCCCGTGTAGTCGCTGACCGGGCCGGGCGTCGACGTCTGCACGCCAAGGCACAGGTAGCTCTCGTCGGCGCTGAACACCACGCCGTCGAGATAGTCGATCCGGGTGCCGTCCAGCCCGCCGGTCTCGATGATCCGCTCCATCGTGGCAACCAGATCCGTCAGCGACGTGAACCTCAGGTGCCGCAGGCTGACGAACGGCTTGACCGGCTCCAGCTCGATCTTCAGGCGCACCGAATATCCCAGCGTGCCATAGGAATTCGGGAACGACCTGAACAGATCGGCGTGCTGGTCGCGCGATGCGGTGACGACTTCGCCTGCACCGGTGATGATGTCCAGCTCGAGCACCGACTCGTGCGGCAACCCGTTGCGGAACGACGCCGACTCGATGCCGAGCCCGGTGACGGCGCCACCCAGAGTGATGGTCTTGAGCTGCGGCACCACCAGGGGTGACAGCCCGAAGGGCAGCGTGGCGGCGACGAGGTCCTCGTAGGTACACATCCCGGCGACGTCGGCGGTGCGTGCTTCGGGGTCGACGGAGATGACACCCGTCAAGCCCGAGGAATCCAGGCCCTTGGCGGACGTCTTGGCTCTGGCCCGGAACAGGTTGGACGTAGGTTTGGCCAGCCGAACGGTGGCGTTCGGCGGGATGGCACGGTAGCTGGCGAGCAGCCTCTCCACGCCCAGGGCGTGGGTAGCCTGCGCGTCAGTTGATACGACAGACACGCATATACGCTAGTCCGAGGTGGCACCCGGTGCGACACCAGCAAGCGGGAATCACACTGCTACGTCAACCCATATCAAGGAGTCTTCACCGATGGGACAGGTCAGCGCGTCCAGCACCGTCTTGATCAATGCCGAGCCGGAAGCTGTATTGGCCGCCGTCGCGGACTATCAGACGGTTCGCCCCAAGATCCTCTCCGCGCACTACAGCGGATACCAAGTCCTCGAGGGCGGCCAGGGTGCGGGCACCGTGGCCACCTGGAAGCTGCAGGCCACCGAGTCACGGATCCGAGACGTCAAGGCGGAGGTCGACGTTGCGGGGCATTCCGTCATCGAGAAGGACGCCAACTCGACCATGGTGACCACTTGGACCGTCGCGCCCGCGGGCACCGGTTCGACCGTCACCACCAAGACGGCCTGGGTCGGCGCCGGGGGCGTGAAGGGCTTCTTCGAGAAGACGTTCGCGCCGTTGGGTCTGCGCAGGATCCAGGCCGAGGTGCTGGAGAACCTCAAGAAAGAGGTGGAGGGCGCGTAAGCGGCCGCCATTGGACCGGGTGGCGACTTAAGCGGCCGCACGCGCCGGGCGTGTCGCGAGGAACGCGGCGATGCCGCGCACCACGGCGTCGGCGTACTTCTGCCTGCCGTCGGGGCTCTCGATCAGCGCCGCGTCGGCCGGGTTCTTCATGTTGCCCAGTTCCACGAGCACCGACGGATACTGGGCTAGGTTCAGCCCGGTCAGGTCGGAGCGTCCGTAGAGCCCGCCCTGGCCGATGTAGGTGGCGGGCACCAGGCCGGAGGCCTGCAACTGGTCCCGCATCGTCTGGGCGAACTGGACGGCAGGCCCCGACTGGGCCTGGTTGAGCGGCGGCGATGAGTAGTTGACGTGGAAGCCACGGCCGTTCTCCGGGCCGCCGTCGGCGTGGATCGACACGATGGCGTCGGGCTGCAAGGCATTGGCCATCGCGGCGCGCTCGTCGACGCAGGGCGCGACTGCGTCGTCGTTGCCGCGCGACATTGCGGTACGCACCCCGAGTTGGGTTAGTTCGGCACGGATGCGCAGCACCGTCTCCCAGTTGAACGTGTGCTCGGGGTAGCCGCTGTTGGTCGAGGTCCCGCTGGTCTGGCAGTCCTTCGTCCCGCCGCGCCCCGTGGGCACCTGCTTGGTGAGGGACGCGTCGTTGGCGCCGTTGTGGCCGGGGTCGAGGAACACTATCCGCCCGGCGATGTTGGCGGGTGCGGCGGTCGCGGTGGGTACCGCGGACGCCGAGGTTGCGACGAGGAGGCCGGCGGCTATCGCGGCGCCGACACGCAGGCTGACTCGAACGTGCACGTCGCCACGCTAGCCCGCGGGGCGACTAGGCTTGGAACGCAAATCGCCTTGCCCGCACATGCGAAATCAAGTCGAGACCGACTCGGTACACACCCGATTTCAGATGCGAAGGGATCCCACGTCATGCAACCCGGTCAACCGCCCGACATGTCGGCACTCCTGGCGCAGGCCCAGCAGGTGCAACAGCAGTTGATGGAGGCTCAGGAGTCGCTCGCCAACTCCGAGGTGCACGGCCAGGCCGGTGGCGGGCTGGTTCAGATCACGATGAAGGGCAGCGGCGAGGTGGTCGCCGCCGCCATCGATCCGAAGGTCGTCGACCCCGACGACGTCGAGACCTTGCAGGACCTCATCGTCGGCGCACTCGCCGACGCCTCCAAGCAGGTCACCATCCTTGCGCAGACCAGACTGGGTCCGCTCGCCGGCGGCCTGGGTGGCCTGGGACTGCCGGGGCTCTGACTTGTTCGAGGGACCGGTCCAGGACCTGATCGACGAACTGGGCAAGCTGCCAGGGATCGGTCCG
>JAOPVF010000535.1 GCA_025963195.1 Mycobacterium sp.
ACAACTCCCCGACGGCCGCACCCAATGGATCCGACCACCACACCTGCCCACCAACCGACCAACCACCAACGACTACCACCACCCCGAACGCATGCTCACCGACCCCGACGACGACATCGGCCCAGACGAGCAATAGGTGGGGGACCTACTCCCCCGCGATCAACACGTCACGCACAACCGCGTCGGCGATGGCCAGCGAGCACCGATGTCCCGATACCTCAGTCCGGGTCACTGGCATTGACAGCGGCAAGCAGCTCGGAGAACTCGGCCGTGCGACTGGGATCGCGAAGGGCGGCGGCCGCGTACGCATGCGAGGCGGGACCCGACTGAGCTGCCAATGCAGGGCTGTCGGCACTGACGAGTTCAGCGAGTGCCGACGCTGCTTCGTCTGGCGCCTGCGGGGCGGGACCGGAGGTGCCGACCCAGGCGTAGAGGTCTTCGGACAGGCTTGGTCGAGGGTCGCCGCCCTCCGGTATGCGGTCACCCCACACCCGTTCGAGATCCGTCGCCACCGGCCCAGGCTGGAAACACGAAACCCGCACACCAAAGGGCGCCGCCTCCACGGCAATACTGGAGAACAGCGTCTCCAGCGCTGCCTTGGCGGCCAGGTAGTAGCCCATGCCCATCACGGGCAGGCCGGCGACGAAGCACGACGAGACCAGGACCAGGTGACCGTGTCGCTGACGGCGCATGATGGGCAGGGTTTCCTGTACGAGCGCCATGGTGCCCCACACGTTGGTCTCGAAGCTCGTCCTTGCGAGCTCGAGTGACACCTGTTCGACGCCCCCGATCACGCCATAGCCGGCGTTGTTGATGACCGCATCGAGGTGGCCTTCGGCATCGACGATTCCGGCGAGGAGCGGTCCCATGGCGGATCGTTCCAGCAGGTCAAGAGTACGAACTTCGATGCGGCCTGGCTCGACGTCCCGAGCCAGATCGTCGGCCGTGGCCAGATCGCGCATCGTGGCATATACCGTGTGCCCATCGGCCGCCAGACGCCGTGCCGTCGCATAGCCGATGCCTTGACGGGACGAGGTTCCGGTGATCAGTACCACTCGAGGCCGCATGTTCTCGAATCTCCTCACGTCGCAGAGACCTTCACCTGGCGTGCTCACGGCCGATATCGTCGACCGGGGCTGGCACAGTATGAAGCTGATCGCGCGAATGGACACGCGGTTCAGGTCAGCAGCAGCTCAGCGGCCCGTCGCAATACGGCGACCCGATCACGCGGCCCGTGGTCTGCGGCGATGAAGTGGTTACCGATCAACAGCGAGAACGACAGTAGCGCAATCGCTTCCACGTCATCGGTGTCGGAGTGAAGTTCGGCGATCTGCGTGCGGAGGTACTCCATTCGCCGGTTGTCGACGCGGCGAAGGCGGGCCGCGACGGCATTGTCGCGGCGTGCCCAGTCCCGTACCGCAAGGTCGACGGGCAGCAATTCGTCGGAGAACGTCAGCAGGCCGGCCTTGGTGGCCTTGGTGCGGGCGTCGCCGCCCTCACGCTCAACCCGCTCCAAGACCTCGTCGGTGCTTCGGCGCTCCCAGGTGTCGAGCAACTCATCGAGAAACGCTGGCCTGCTGTCGAACTGGTGATAGAAGCCGCCCCTGCTGACTCCGAGGGCCTGCGCGAGCACGTCGATCCGCACGGCGTCCGATCCTCCTTCGGATAGCGCCGACAACCCGGCATCGATCCACGCGTCGCGGGTGGTTCGCGTCGGTGCCGGCATGGATTCTCCCGAACGGTGAATGGTGCGTTGAAACGGTCATTGACAATACGAACACATGATACATACAGTTGTGTATGGTTCCGACAGCGAAGCTGCCCGTCAGTGAGCACACCCGCATGCCGTGGCGAATGCACGCCCTGGCGAACGACTTTCGCGTCGAGGACGTCTGGGCGCTACCAACAATGGGCGGCCAGGACGACTTCCCGCGACTGGTCGCGTTGATGGAGTCGTTCGACCCGGCGCAGGCTTCGCCCGTCGTCGCTGCGCTGTTCGCACTCCGGTGGCGTCTTGGCGCGTTGTTGGGCCTCGACCGTGACGAGACGGGGCTGGGCACTCGTGTGCCGTCGCTGCGCGATCGCCTCCCGGCCGACCTCCCCGCGTACGTTGGCGGCTCCTTGTCAGCCGAATCCCCCTTGCGTCCCGTCTATCTCACCGACGACGAGGCGGCCCTCGAAATCGCGAACGAGACCATGCACGGGGTGCTGCACCTCGGCTGGGTGCCCGACGGCAACGGTGGCTACCGCGGCCAGATGGCGGTGCTCGTCAAGCCCAACGGATTATTCGGGCGTGCGTACATGGCGGCAATAGCCCCGTTCCGCTACGTGCTCGTCTACCCGCTGATGCTGCGCACGATCGGGCGCATGTGGCGGGCCGCCGCGGACGTGAGGAGCGATGTTGCCGCCGCGGACGTGAGGAGCGATGTTGGCCCAGTCCGGCAGATCCCCGTGCCGGACGACGTTCAGGCTCTCAGCACCCTGTCGCGGATCGACTACGCCGACGCATTCCTCGTCGACACCAGCGCACACCCGGAGTGGACGGCCGAGCGATGGGCCAAGGCAACGCTCGAGGAGGCTCCGGCGGCGACACGCACCCAGCTGCTGGCCGGATGGTTGGCGCTCGGACTGAAGTCTGCCGAACCAGGACCGGCGATCCTGGATTGGGCGGTGCGCAGCTGCGCGCCGGACACCCTGCTGCTCGGCAGGGATTCGCGGATCGGGATGCCCGCCGAGTTGCTGTTCACGCTCCACCCCGAAGGACTGCTGTTCGCGACCTTCGTGCACCACCGCTCTCCCGCGACGCGACCGGTATGGGCAGCGGTCATCCGCACGCACGTGCGCACGGTGCTCGAGCTTCTGGAGCGGGCGGCGCCAGCGGACGCTACGGAGTCGGCGGGAGCGGGCTAGCCGGAGGCGGCGGCAGCAACGGAGATTCCGGCGCTGGGGCCGGTCCAGGTGCCACTCCGGGGCCGGGCGGCGCCGGCGCAAGCGCGGGGTCGACCGGTGAGCTCGGCACGTTCGGGCCAGGAGCCTGAGCCGGAATCGGTGTATCCATGCCGCGCTGCGCGATTCCCATCAGCAGCGCATCCTTTCCGCTGATCTCGTGGTTCTGCACTGCCTGCCACAGATCCTTGAGGTAACTGACGTTCGGTGAATCGTTGTCTTGAGGATCCAACGTCGAACCCGGCGGAAGGGCATCGGGGCTCGCGAGATGGGGAACGCCATCGGGAGGCGCGGGAAGCGCAGGTGCTGGGCCCGGCGCAGGGGCATCGCCTGCGGCCTGCACGGTGGTCGACTCGACAGGAGGTGGCGGCGGTGGCGGTCCAGGCGGCAGCGGATCGGCCGATGCGGCGGCCGCCGCAATCACGGCGACGGCAGCGCCGGACGCGCAGTAGGTGAACGCGGACAGAACCGTCCGTATGCCAAGACTCATCGCGGTGCCTCTCGGTGTTACGCCAGGGACTCATGGTACCCAAGGGTCCTTTCCCCATTCATTGGAATTCCGTTACAAAATTCAGACGGGAACACGTTCTACTTGGGAGTTTGGGAAACCTGCCGCGGACCCACGATCACTGGTGTAGCAATGGCTTACGCCACTAGATCACGTCGTCAAAGGAGTGCTTGATGCCGTCACCGAACCTCCCCGCCGGGTTCGATTTCACCGACCCAGACATCTACGCCGAACGATTGCCCATCGCCGAGCTGGCGGAAATGCGCAAGGTCGCGCCCATTTGGTGGAACGAGCAGCCGAACGGGATCGGGGGCTTCGACGACGGCGGCTACTGGGTCGTCACCAAGCACAAGGACGTCAAGGAGGTGTCGCGACGCAGTGACGTGTTCTCCAGCCAGGAGAAGACGGCGCTGCCGCGATACGCCGAAGGTGCCTCCCGCGACCAGATCAACGCCAGCCGGGGCATCGTCCTGCTCAACATGGACGCGCCGCACCACACGCACCTGCGCAAGATCATCTCGCGCGCCTTCACGCCGCGCGCCATCGAAGAGCTGCGCGCCGACCTCGCCGAGCGCGCCCGCGACATCGCCGCCAAGGCGGCGGCCGAAGGCTCAGGAGACTTCGTCGAACAGGTGTCGTGCGAACTCCCGCTACAGGCCATCGCGGGCCTGATGGGCGTGCCGCAGGAAGAGCGCAAGAAGCTGTTCGACTGGTCCAACCAGCTGGTCGGCGATCAGGATCCGGAGTTCGCATCCAATGACGGCATGACTGCCTCGGCCGAACTGATGATGTACGGCATGCAGTTGGCGGCCCAGCGGGCCGACAGCCCCGCCGAGGATCTCGTCACCAAGCTGATTCAGGCCGACGTCGAGGGCCACAAGCTCACCGACGACGAGTTCGGCTTCTTCGTCATCATCTTGGCGGTGGCAGGCAATGAGACGACGAGGAACTCGATCACCCAAGGCATGATGGCCTTCACCGACCACCCCGATCAGTGGGAGCTCTTCAAGAAGGAACGGCCTGCGACGGCCGCCGACGAGATCGTCCGGTGGGCGACCCCGGTCACGTCGTTTCAGCGCACCGCACTCGCGGACACCGAACTTGGCGGCGTGACCATCAAGAAGGGTCAGCGCGTGGTGATGTTCTACCGCTCGGCGAACTTCGACGAGGAGGTGTTCGACAACCCGTACCAGTTCGACATCCTGCGGGACCCCAATCCGCACGTCGGGTTCGGCGGCACGGGAGCCCACTACTGCATCGGCGCCAACCTGGCTCGGATGACCATCGACCTGATGTTCAATGCGATCGCCGACGCCATGCCCGACCTCACCTCGTTGGCCAAGCCCGAGCGGCTGCGGTCCGGCTGGCTAAACGGCATCAAACACTGGCAGGTCGACTACTCCGGAGAGTCCGCCGGGAAACGGCCTGTGGCGCACTAGGTTTTGGCGCCGACGGGTAGTCGATTATTGACCGCCAGTAGTCCTCCGGGATCTCCCGGTTGGACCGCAGCACGATGGCAAGGCCGGTTGCCATCGCGACGCCGAGCAGGCCCAGCCACAGCCCGGCCAGCGCGATGACGATCCACATCGCGTTGGTCAGTGCTTGCCACGGGGACACGATGGCGAGCGCAGGCGCGAAGAAGAACCCCATCCCGACGTACCAGGCGGAGCCCGCGCGATCGGACTTCATCACGAATCGCAGCCACCGCGGGATTTCCTGTTCACCGAGTGCCTGCTGGCGGCACGTCATCGTCGCCTCCTCATAGTCGGCCCGGCCATTGGACTGGCAGTTGCCGGACACCAACCACACTTCCGCCTGCGGGTAAGCGAAGCAATTACCTGACAGGTAGTGGATGACTGGATCCGATTGGGCCAAACTGGGCCGATGACCACCAGCCCCATTGCTCCTCACGTACGCACCGCCGGCGTGCAGCACCCTCCGTTCGGATCGTTGATGAAGCAGTGGCGACAACGACGTCGGCTCAGCCAACTCGACCTTTCGATCGAAGCCGAGGTGTCGTCGCGGCACGTCAGCTTCATCGAAACCGGACGGTCCGTCCCGAGTCGTGCCATGGTGCTGCGACTCGCAGAGGTGCTGGAAGTGCCACTGCGCGAACGGAATCAGCTTCTGATGGCTGCTGGCCTCGCACCGGTGTACGCGGAGCGTTCGCTCGCCGACCCCGACATGGCGCCCGTACGCGACGGCATCGACCAAGTGCTCAAGGCCTACGAGCCCTACCCGTGCCTGGTGGTGGATCGGAGCTGGAACCTGGTCGCCGCCAATGCCGGTGCCGGTTTGATGCTGCAGGGCGTCGACCCCAAACTGCTCGATCCGCCGAATGCACTGCGCATCTCGTTGCACCCCGATGGTCTTGCGCCACGCATCCGCAACCTCGGGCAGTGGCGCCACCACGTCATCAGCCGGCTGCGCCGCGAGGTCGTGGTCAGCGGGTCCGGCGAACTGTCGGCGCTGCTTGCCGAGATCGAGGCGTACCCCGGCGGGTTCGACGACACCACCGACCTCGGCGGTGTCGTGGTGCCGTTGGAGATCGACGGTCCCGACGGCGACGTGCTGAGGTTTCTGAGCACGGTGACCACGTTCGGCACCGCGCTCGACCTCACGGCAGCCGAGCTCAGCATCGAGGCGTTCCTGCCTGCCGATGAGTTGACCGCCCAGGCGTTGGCGCTGAGAACTGGTCAGACCACTTGACCTCTTACCGCGAAGATGCCATCGTGAATACATGGCCCTACAGCCCGTCAACCGTCGATCGGTACCCGAGGACGTCTTCGAACAGATCGTCGCCGAGGTGCTCAGCGGCGACATGGCCCCCGGGTCCGCACTGCCAAGCGAACGGCGCCTCGCGGAGGTGCTCGGCGTGTCGCGCCCCGCGGTGCGAGAGGCGATCAAGCGGCTCACCGAAGCCGGTCTGGTCGAGGTACGCCAGGGCGACGCCACCACGGTGCGCGACTTTCGGCGCCACGCGGGCCTCGACCTGCTCCCCCGCCTGCTCGTCCGCGCCGGTGAGGTCGACCTATCGGTGGTGCGCAGCATCCTCGAAACGCGAATGCACAACGGGCCCAAGATCGCCGAGCTCGCCGCCCAGCGACGCAGCCCCGACCTCGCCGACTTGCTCGACGTCACCATCGGCGCGCTCGACGCCGAGGACGACCCGGTCGAGCGCCAGCGGCACGCGCTGACCTTCTGGGATCACGTCGTCGACGGAGCCGACTCGATCGCATTCCGCCTGATGTACAACACGCTGCGGGCCACCTACGAACCTGCGTTGCCGGCGCTGGCCACGATGATGGCCGCCGAAGTCGGCCGACCCGAGGCCTACCGCGACATCGCGACGGCAATCCGCGCCGGCGACCCGGTGGCCGCAGAAGCGGCGGCGCGCGCGCTCTTGGAACCCGCAACCGTCGCACTGCTCAGTGCAATCGACACCTTGGAGCAAGCCCGGTGAACCCCGTCTCGACTTCGTCCCGTCGCCCCGAACGCCGTGGCTTCTCCCTGGCCGATGCGGGAAGGGAGTTCTGGAAACACCCATCGCCGTGGATGATCGGCGCCACGCTACTGGTCGCCCTGACGCTGAGAATCGTCGCAGGCGACTGGCAGTACACCGACGGTCTCGTTCCCATGGCGATGCTGGCGGTGTTCCCCTTCTTCGAATGGCTCGCGCACGTGTTCGTCCTGCATTGGCGGCCACGGCGCGTCGGGCCGGTGACCATCGACTCCCTGCTGGCTCGCAAGCACCGCGAGCATCACGTCGACCCGCGCCAGGTGCGGCTCATCTTCATCCCGTGGCCCGCACTGCTGTGGATCCTGCCGGTGTCGGTCGCCATCGCACTGCTGGCCCTTCCACGGGCCGGCCTTGGGCTCACCTTCCTGGTGTTCGTCGCCGTGATCGCGCTGGGCTATGAATGGTGCCACTACTTGATCCATAGTGACTACAAGCCGAAAACCGCCGTATACCGGGCCATTTGGAAGAACCACCGGCAGCATCACTTCAAGAACGAGCACTACTGGTTCACCGTGACGAGCTCCGGCACGGCCGACCGCGTACTGGGCACCTACCCCGACGCCGCGACCGTCCCCACCTCACCGACGGCGAAGAACATCCACGCGGCTACGCCTGCACGATGATCGGGTCGCCGATGTTGACGTTGTCGTAGTACCAGGCGGCGTTGTCGGTACTCAGGTTGATGCAGCCGTGGCTGACGTTGGAATTGCCCTGCGATCCCGTCGACCACGGCGCCGCGTGCACGTAGACGCCGCCCCACGTGACGCGAACGGCGTCGTAAACCGTGAGTTTGTAGCCCTCGGGGTCGCTGAGCGGAATGCCGATGGTGCGCGAGTCCATGATGACCGGGGACTGCTTCTCCAGTGCGGTGAAGGAGCCGATGGGCGTCGGGTGCTTCGGCTTGCCCATTGATGCGGGCATCGTGCGCACCACCTGATCGTCGATGCTCACGGTGAACGTGTGCGCGTCGATGTCGGCCACGCCGACCACGGCCGCGCCCGTCCCGAAGGTGGTCTTGAAGCCGAGTGCACTGACCGAGACCGTGGAGTGCGCAGGCCAGTACGCGCTCGGCGTCCACCGCACTTGGTCACTGGCCAGCCAGTTGAACTTGCCCGGCGGCGTCTTCGGCGACGAGATGTCGATGGCACGCTCGGCCGCCAAGCGGTCGACGACCGGCCTGGTGAACGTGACGGTGATCGGCATCGCGACCCCGACGACGTCGCCGGCGGCCGGCGCCACGTTCGCGACGGTTGCCTGCATCGGCACCGCGGCCCCGCTGGTTGTCACCACTCCTGGCACCAGGGCCGTCGACACCCCGGCCATCACGGCCAGCATGTACCGCAGCGCACTACTCAAGATTTCCACCCTCCGATACACCCGACACCCTGCCCATGCTAGATCGCTCGGCGCTGGCTACGCGTTAGCCGACGGCCTGCGCGCCAAGGCCAGCAGCAGATATCCGAGCCCGAGGAAACCGACCGCGAGGATGCCGGTGTTGACCACCACCGCGCCGATCCCCACGCTGTGAGGGTCCAGGAAGTAATAGGGGGCGCGGCGGCCGGCGTGGTTGAGGACGACCAGGGCCAGGGCGGCGTAGGCGGCCGGATAGGCGAGCCACGCGAACGGCTGCCACCAGCGGACCGCGCCATCTCCCCTGCCGATCAGGACCCAGTCTGCGACGGCGAGCACCGGAACGACGACGTGCAGAAGCACGTTGGCCGGGGTGTAGCCCATGCTGCGACCGGTCAGGAACAAATTCCAGATCACGCCGGCCACCACCACGTAGAGCACCACGGCGCCGCGCAATCCGGTGCGGGCGTCGGCGCGCGGCGAGGCCAGAGTCCACGCGTAGTAGGCCGCGGCCAGCACGTTGGCCTGATAGGTGAAGGTCACCAGCCGCCACAGCACACCCGACCGGGACGACAGTTCGACGGACACGAGCGCGAGCAACACCGCCAGCACGAGCGTCGCGCGCAGGGCGACGCGGAGGTTTCCGCTCTGAATGGCCAAGCGTCCCAACGGAACGGGTGCCGATCCGCTACGGGACCGGCGGCGGCACGATCTCCGCCGGTGGCGCGACGTCGACGGGTGGATTGTCGTTGCCCGGCGTCAACCGATCCTTGATGCGCGTCCAGATGCCGGGCTTCTTCGTCGGCACGGTCGACTCGATGGTCGGCACGGCGTCCGGCGACGGGACGAGCGCATCCTGCGGCGGCGGCGCCATCGCCGGGTCCACCACCGGCGGGTCAGCAGGTGGGGCTCCCGGGCCGGCGGGGTCAGCGATCGGCGCCTCGTCGATGACCGGCGCCTCGGCCGGGACGTAGGTCTCCTGCGGTGCGGCGTCGACCACCGGCGCCTCAGGAGCCGGCGCGACCGGCTCGACGGCCTGCGGCGCGGGAATCGACACCGGCGGCGGCATGGCGGGCGGAATCGGCTTGACGGCGGCAGGTTTCTGCGGCTCGTTGACGGCGGCGGGCACCGGGTCGGCCGATCTGGTGTCGCGGTGCGGCGCCAACTCGAGACTGACCGCGATCGACACCGAGACGACGAAGGTCACCACCCCGGCGACCAGCATCGTGACGGCGCCGGTGTGCCCCATCGGCCGAAGGCGGTACTCGGAGCGTTTCCCGGTGGATTCCGGAGAGCGGTGCCTGCCGGTCGAGCGGCTCCGGTCGGAGTCGTATTCGTGGGCGAACTCGCCACGGAAATCGCTGTCGTCGTCGCTCCCATAATCGACCAGCGGTAGCTCGATGGTCTGTGCCGAGGCCAGCGCCGCGCCCCTGGCGAGCGCGAGTTCGGCCTCGGCGGGTGCGAAGACGGGCACCGAGAGCGCGTCCTCGAGTTTGTGCAGGATCGACTCGAAGCCGCCGGCAGAGCCGACCACGACCAGTGCCTCCGGCTGCCAATCGGCCTTGGTGAACACCGTGCTCAACCAGCTGATCAGGCTCTCGTCGGAGTCGATGGAGTGGTTGAACGCGGTCTGCACCGCACCGTCGGACGTGTTGACCACGAGGCTGATCACGGCGTCCGGTTCGATGACACAGACCGCGGTGGTCTGGTAGCCGATGACAGCCGCTATTCCACGGGCCAGCGCCTCGGTCGCCTCCGGCAGCCGGATCGCCACCACGTTGTCGAAGCCGGACTCCGACAGCGACTGCATCAGCGCAGACGCCTCGGCATCGGCGTCCTCGCTCCACGTGATCCCGATGGAATTCAGCCGCAGGCCGCGGTTGGCGGCGAGCGCCTCAGTGCGAAGAACGGCGGCGGTGGCCTGCTCGGAGCTCTGGATAGAGCCCTTGTGGACGTCGAATGCATCGCGGTCCATCGTCGCGCCGTCGGCATCCTGACCCTCGACGAGAACAAGGCCAACGGACGTCGGAGTCATGGACAACCCGAGCACCGCGTCCACATGTATCCCTTCAGACCACGAGGTAGCCCCAGCCAGCTGGCAGCGCGAACACCGGAACGAATCCAGGCAGCGCCGGCGCGGTGTGGTGGGGTTCGACCTTTCGGGGTGACACTACCCGGCGATCGGCCGGAGGGCCCGTCCGCCCGCGCCAACCGGCCGTGACGCCGTGGTGATCGTCGCGGTTCAGGCCTTGGCCGAGTTGTGACCTGTCGTAAACCGAAACCGGCCTGTAGTCGGGTGATGATGTGGCCACTGAGCAGGGTGATGAAGTCGGGGCGAAGGAGCACGATGGCAACAGCACTCGCAGTAGATGTCGGGGAGCTGGGATTCAGCGAGCACGGGGCGCACGGCATCGTGTCAGTGCACAATCTCGGATTCGGCCGCTCGACGGCGGCGTGCTCTTGCGGTTGGGCCGGTCGCCGTCGTCGTCTGAAGGCCGCCGCCACTCAGGACGCCTGGACGCACTGCCTGCGCGACAGGTGCTCGGTGTCGTCCCCCCTGGTGGTCGTGTGGTGACTCAGCTCCGCCCGGCGAAGATCTGAGCAAGTAGGTCGGGCTCCACGTTGCCGCCCGACAGGATCGTTACCGTCGGCCCAGGCGGTGTCCGGGCCGTCCGGTAACCCGCAAGCGCCACCGCGCCGCTTGGCTCGCTGACGAGGTGGGCCCGTAGCCCGATCTCGCGTACCGCGTCGCGAATATCGTTCTCCGACACGGTAATCACGTCGTCGAGGACCCGCTGCAAGTGCGCGAACGTAAGCTCGGACGGCTGCGAGCGAAGGCCGTCGGCGATCGTGCGGTTGCGGTCCTCGATCGACCAGTCGACCCGCTGCCCCGAGGCCAGCCCCTGCGCGGTGTCGCCCGCGAGTTCGGGTTCGACGCCGATGACGCGGGCACCGGGGCACAGCGCCTTGATCGCCGTCCCGATGCCGGACGCCAGGCCGCCGCCGCTGACGGGAATCAGCACGGTCGCGACGTCGGGCAGGTCCTCGGCGATCTCGAGGCCTATGGTGCCCTGCCCCGCGATGACGTCCGGATGGTCGAACGGCGGCACCAGCACGCCACCGGTGCGCGCCACGATCTCCTCGGCCACCTTCTCGCGCTGCCCTGCGGCGCACAACACCACCTCGGCGCCGTGGGCGCGCGTCGCCGCCACCTTCACCCGGGGCGTCTCCTCGGGCATGACGATGGTTGCCGTGATGCCGAAGGCGGCGGCCGCGTAGGCGACGGCCTG
>JAOPVF010000561.1 GCA_025963195.1 Mycobacterium sp.
CTTCGGCAACACGTCCGCGTCCTTCTTCGAGAACTTCGCGAGCTGCTCGTGGGTGCGCGCCGGGTCGTCCTCGTAGATGATCAGCGAGCCGCCCTCCGGAAAGGCCTGGTAGGACGGGCCCATCGGGTGCACCTTGTAGCCGTGTCGCTCCAGGCCGAGCTCGCGGACGATGGTGGGCGGCATCAGGCTCATCACATAGGACAGCCGGGTGACGCGCCTGTCATACGTGATGAGCCTGATGCCGCCCACCATCGTTCGCGAGTTGAACCTCGAGCGGCACGGCTACAAGGTGCATCCGATGGGCCCGTCCTACCAGGCCTTTCCGGAGGGCGGCTCGCTGATCATCTACGAGGACGATCCCAAGCGCACCCACGAGCAGCTGTCCAAGTTCTCCAAGAAGGACGCGGACGCGTTGCCCGAGTACTACGACTGGATCGGCGGCATCGCCGAGGTGATGGGTCCGTTGTTGACGCAGGTACCGCCGAATGTGGGCTCGACGCGGCCGTCGGATCTGCTCGACCTCGCCAAGCTGGCATGGCCGCTGCGTAGCAAGATCACCCCCCGGCTCACCGCGGACATCACCCGCCTGTTGACCATGAGCATCGCCGATCTGCTCGACGATTGGTTCGAATCACCGCAAGTCAAAGGACTGATGGCCGTCAACGGCATCATCGGAACCTGGGCAGGCCCCTGCGAACCGGGAACCGCCTACGTGATGGCCCACCACTCGATCGGCGACGTCGGCGACGGTCAACTCGGCAGTTGGGGGTATCCCGAGGGGGGCATGGGCGGGGTGTCGGCGGCGATCGCCAAATCAGCCCGTAGCTTCGGCGCCGAGATCCGCACCAACGCACGGGTTTCCCGCGTACTTACCGGTGGCGGTCGGGTGCGCGGGGTCGTCCTCGAGAACGGCGATGAGCTGACGGCCCCGATGGTTGTCACCACGTTGCACCCGAAGATCGCCTTCCTCGACCACCTTTCGCGCACCGAACTGCCAGAGGACTTCGTTGGCGACATCGAACACTGGAAGACCCGCAGCGGCGTGGTGAAGATCAACGTCGCGCTGTCCGAGCTGCCCAGCTTCACCGCGAACCCGAGTTCCGGTGAGGCCGAACACCTCACCGGATCGATCGAGATGGCGCCGTCGATCGACTACCTCGAGACCGCCTTCCAAGAAGCCCGCGTCGGCAAGGCCGCAATGCTGCCGTTCAGCGACGGCGTCATTCCCACGACGCTCGACAAGACGCTGAATCCCGATGGCACGCATATCATGTCGTTGTTCACCCAGTGGTGCCCCGCCGAGTGGGCACACGCCCCGCACACCGAGGAGCTCGACGTCTACGCGGACCGCGTTATAGACACCTACGACCAGGTCGCTCCCGGATTCAAGGCCTCGATCACGCACCGCGACGTCGTCGGCCCGCACCAGATGGAGGTCGAGTACGGCCTGGTCGGTGGCAACATCTTCCACGGCGAACTCTCACTCGAGCAGCTGTTCCACATGCGGCCCGCACCCGGCTTCGCCGACTACCGCACCCCGATCGCGGGCCTCTACAACGGCAGCTCGGCCACCCACGCCGGGGGCGGCGTGTGCGGCATCCCCGGCTGGCAGGCTGCGAAGGCGGCACTGGCCGACAAGAAGAAGTCCGGGCGGTTCCGGCGTTCGCGATGAGGGCTCGACGCGAAGCTGTCTCCACCATGCTCGGCGCCCGTTCGGTAGCGGTAGTCGGCGCCAGCGCCAAGCCGGACAGCTTCGGTGCACGGATGGTCATCGAAGCGCAACGCAGCTCGGCGCGAATGCATTTGGTGAATCCGCGCTACGATCGGATCGGCGACGTGCCTTGTGCGCCGTCCCTCGCCGATCTGGACGAGCCAGTCGACCTGGTGCTGCTCGGAGTACCCGACGGTGCGCTGATCGGTCAACTGGAGGCGGCCGCCGACGTCGGGGTGCCGTCCGCCGTGCTCTTCGGATCAGCACACGGTCTTCGCGACAAGGTCACGGCCGTCACATCGGCGGCAAGCATGGCAGTCTGCGGCGCAGGCTGCATGGGCTTCGTCAACAACGTGAACGGCGTTCGCGCACTGGGCTATCTGGAGCCCGATCCGCTGCCGCCCGGCGGGGTCAGCCTCGTCACCCACTCCGGATCGGCGTTCTCGGCGCTGCTGCGTTCTCGGCGCGGATTCGGGTATCGGCTCGCGGTGTCGTCGGGCCAGGAACTCGTCACCGACACCGCCGACTACGTCGACTACGCGCTCGACGACCCGGGCACGACGCTGTTGGCGCTGCTGATGGAGACCCCGCGGGCAGCAGCCCGGCTGCGCAGTGCACTGCTTCGTGCCGCCGAACGCGACGTGCCGGTGGTGATCCTGCCCGTTGGCGGATCGCCGCCCGGCAGTGCCATGGTGGCTGCGCACTCCGGTGCACTGGCGGGTGGAGACGCCGGCTGGCATGCGTTCTGTGACGCCGTCGGTGCCGTGCGGGTGCGTGATCTCGCCGAGTTCGCCGACACGATCGAGCTGTTCTCGATGGGTCGACGACCCAACCACGGCGCGAGGGGCGTCGCGACGGTGCACGACTCGGGCGCCGAACGCGCGCTCACCGCGGACCTGGCCCATGCGCTTGGCGTCGACTTCGCGACGCTGTCGGAGCCCACGGTGATGGCCATCGAGGAACTGCTCGACGAAGGGCTGATCGCGACGAACCCGCTCGACCTCTGGGGCACCGGCGCCGACACTCACGAGCTGTTCCGGACCAGCTTGGGCTTGATCGCCGACGATCCCGCGGTGGCCGTCACCGCTCTGGCGGTCGACCTGGTCACCGAGTTGGACGGTGACACCGCCTACGCCGACGCCGCAGTCGACGTCGCAGCCGCCACGGACGCTCCGCTCGCCGTGCTGACCTCGATACCGTCGGCCATCGACCGCGCCGTTGCGGAGCGGTTGCGCAGCAACGGCATTGCAGTGCTCGAGGGCGCGAGCAGCGGGCTGGCGGCGCTCGGACACCTGGCCGCGTGGCCACTGCCGATCAACCCATCCCCTCCCGTCGCCGATCAGGGCCGACGCGAGCGCTGGCTGCACCGGCTGAGCGATCGGGAACCCGGTGGGGCCTTCAAGCTGCTGGCCGACTACGGGGTCCCGGTGGCGCGCTCGGTTGCGGCGGGGTCGATGAACGAGGCGTTGGCGGCCGGTCGCGAGATCGGTTATCCCGTCGCGATGAAGACGCTGGGCGCCGAGCACAAGAGCGACGTCGGTGGCGTCGCGCTCGGGATCGCCGATGACGAGGCGCTGCGCGCGCAGTACCTGGCGATGGCGCACCGGCTGGGACCCGCCGTCACCGTGCAACCGATGATCGCAGAAGGGGTGGAGATCTCCGTCGGCGTGGTGCGTGACCCGGCATTCGGTCCACTTCTGGTGGTCGCTGCGGGCGGCACGCTGGTCGAACTACTGGACGACCGTGCGGTGGCACTTCCGCCGCTGTCGCAGCCCGGGGCGCTGCGGCTCCTCGGCGGGTTGCGGATCCGTGCCCTGCTGGCTGGGTGGCGCGGGGGCGCACCGGCCGACCTGATGGCGCTGGCCGACGTGATCGTCGCATTCTCCAGCCTGGCAACCGAACTCGGCGACGCGATCGAGGCCGTCGAGGCGAACCCGGTGATCGTGTCAGCCGACGGCGCCGTCGCGGTCGATGCCCTGCTGGTAGTGCGCGGCGGGATCGGCGAGTAGCGGCGCGAACGCCAGCTCGGCCGCACCGATCATCAGCGTTTGCGATCCAAGGCTGGCCGGCACGATCCGCACCAGATCGTGGGATGCACGCAGACTGTGTCGTGCGACGGCATCGTTGAGCACGTCGGCTGCGAGCGATGGAAAGGCCTGGAGGAATCCGCCGAGCACGATCAGTCCTGGATTCAACATGTTGACCGCATTGCCGAGCGCGATGCCGAGATACTGCGCCTGGCGTTCAACGGTTTTCGCCACGGCAGTGGAGTCGGTGGCGTAGGTCTGGGACTGGCTGACCTCCGTCTCAAGGCAGCCGACCCGCCCGCAGTGGCAGACGCCAACGCCGCCCACGTAGGTATGGCCGAGCTCACCCGCGTAGCCGGCCACGCCGTCGAGGAGCTCGCCGGCGACCACCACTCCGGCACCGATGCCGCCCGCGCCGCCGTTGACGTAGATCATGTGCTCGGCGTTGAGGTGTCGTCCGAAGATGTTCTCGGCGACTGCACCCAGGTTGGCGTCGTTGGCCGCGAACACCGGTAGTTGAGTTGCCGCGCTGAGCAATTGACCGATCGGCGCATCATTCCAACCTAAGTTGGGCGCCAACCGGACCATGGAACCAGCTGCGTGCACCAGGCCGGGAGCGGCGACGCCGATCGCGGTGACACCACGGTCGGGCCCGAGTTGCCTGCGCATCTGCTCAATGGTCTCGGCGGCAAGGGCCACCGTCTGCTCGACGGTGGGGATGCCGGTGGTGGTGCGCCTCGTCATCTCGAGCACCGATCCGCCGAGGGCGACCAGACCGATGGTCACGGAATCGATTTCGGGGTTCACCGCTATCGCCAGCCTGCGGCTCTGCGGCCGCACCACCGGGCTCGGGCGGCCGACCTGACTGGATGCCGCGGGTTGCGCCTCCTCCACCAGGCCGCGTTCGACCAACTCCTCGACGAGGTCCTTGACCGTCGACCGCGACAGCCCGGTTCGGCGGGTCAACTCCGCGCGGCTCATTCCGCGGTGGCGATGGACCAGCACGAGCACACCGGACAGGTTGCGCCGACGCACGTCGTCGGTACTGGTACCGATCCGCGAGGTGCGGTCCACCTTGCGCTCCTCCCTGCGGTCCTAGCGAGCCCATTGACAGTGGCCTGGAACACATCATATGTTCGGCTCCTGAACAAATCTAGCCTTAGGAGGCGGAGATGTCCGTCGTCGAGTCTCGCATTCCGGCCGCCAAAGACCTGGTCCCGCAGCCATCGGACAAGTTCTCCTTCGGCCTGTGGACCGTGGGCTGGACCGGTATCGATCCCTTCGGCGTGGCGACCCGTCCCGCCGTCGACGTGGTCGAGGCCGTCGAACGACTGGCGGAATTGGGCGCACACGGCCTGACCTTCCACGACGACGACCTGTTCCCGTTCGGTTGTTCGGACGGTGAGCGGCAGCGTGCGATCGGCAGGCTGTCGGCGGCACTCGCATCCACAGGGATGACCGTGCCGATGGTGACGACGAACCTGTTCACCCAGCCGGTCTTCAAGGACGGCGGATTCACCAGCAACGACCGCGCAGTGCGCCGCTTCGCGCTGCGCAAGGTACTTCGCAACATCGATCTCGCCGCCGAACTGGGCGCGCAGACCTTCGTGCTCTGGGGTGGGCGTGAGGGCAGCGAATACGACGGCGCCAAGGATGTGCAGGCCGCCTTCGCGCGCTACCGCGAGGCACTGGATCTGCTCTGCGAGTACGTCACCGAGAACCGTCATCCACTGCGCTTCGCGATCGAGCCGAAGCCCAACGAGCCCCGCGGCGACATCTTGCTGCCGACCGTCGGGCATGCACTGGCGTTCATCGAGACGCTTGCCCACCCCGAGCTGGTCGGCGTCAATCCCGAGACCGGACACGAGCAGATGGCCGGCCTGAACTTCGTGCACGGCATCAGCCAGGCGCTGTTCAGCGGGAAGCTGTTCCACATCGACCTCAACGGTCAGCGCGGCATCAAGTTCGACCAGGACCTGGTGTTCGGTCACGGTGACCTCGCCAACGCGTTCGCACTCGTCGACCTGCTGGAGAACGGCGGCGTCGACGGCGGACCCAGTTACACCGGACCCCGTCACTTCGACTACAAACCCAGCCGCACCGAGGACGGTGCCGGAGTCTGGGTCTCCGCGGCGGCCAACATGCGGATGTACCTCCTGCTCAAGCAGCGTGCCGCGGCGTTCCGTGCCGACCCGGCGGTTGCCGAGGCCATGGCGGCCGCCCGCGTCGACGAGCTGCGACGCCCGACTCTCGACCCGGGTGAGAGCTACCGCGACCTGTTGGCCGACCGATCTGCCTATGAAGACTTCGACGCCGAATCATATTTCGGTGCACGGGGATTCGGCTTCGTTCGGCTCAACCAGCTGGCTCTGGAACATCTCGTCGGTGCGCGCTGACGGCCCGTACTCGTGGATTCCCTGGACGTGATGTGCGTCACGCTATAAGTTGTCCCAAACAACAAATCGGAAGGTTGGAGCGATCTCGATGAAGCGAATGGGATCTCTGGTGTTCGCCGTGCTCGTCGGAGCGGGGCTCACCCTGTCCGGATGTAGCAGCGACAGCGGCAATGGCGGCGGGGGTGATGGGGGAGGCCAAGCCAAGGGCAAGATCGGGGTGATCCTGCCCGACACCAAATCATCGGTCCGATGGGAGTCCAAGGACCGGCCCGCACTCGAGGCGGCCTTCAAGGCGGCGGGCGTGCCGTACACGATCCAGAACGCCGAGGGTTCGGCCGACTCCATGGCCACCATCGCCGACGGAATGATCGCCGACGGCGTCACCGTCCTGGCGATCGTCAACCTGGACTCCGACAGCGGTGCAGCCATTCAGCAGAAGGCGGCCAGCCAGGGCGTCAAGACCATCGACTACGACCGGCTCACCCTTGGCGGATCGGCCGACGTCTACATCTCGTTCGACAACACCAAGGTCGGCGAACTCCAAGGCCAGGGCCTGGTGGACTGCCTTGGCGGGAAGCCGGCGAATGTGGTGTTCCTCAACGGTTCTCCGACCGACAACAACGCCACCCTGTTCACGTCAGGTGCACACTCGGCGGTCGACAAGACCCCCAGCATCAAGGTCGTCGGTGAGCAGGCGGTGCCGGACTGGGACAACGACAAGGCGGTGACGATCTTCGAGCAGATGTACACCGCAGCCGACGGGAAGATCGACGGCGTCTACGCCGCCAACGACGGGCTTGCCGGTTCGGTCGTCTCGATCCTCGACAAGAACAAGCGCGCCGGGCAGGTGCCGGTCACGGGTCAGGACGCCACCGTCGAGGGTCTGCAGAACGTCCTCGCAGGAACGCAGTGCATGACCGTCTACAAGTCCGCGAAGGAGGAGGCCGACGCGCTGGCCAAGGCCGCCATCGCGCTCGTCAAGGGCGAATCCGTCAGCACAGACGCCACCTCGCGCGACGACAAGGGCAACCGCGACGTTCCCTCGGTGCTGCTGATCCCGAAGTCGATCACGAAGGACAACGTCGACGTCGTCTTCAAGGACGGCGGCCAGACCAAGGACGAGGTGTGCACCGGCCAGTTCGCGGCGATCTGCACCGCAGCGGGGCTCTGACCGACCGATGCCCGACGAGGTGACCCCCAAGGCGCCCATCCTCGAACTGCAGGGGGTCAACAAGAGTTTCGGTGTCGTGCACGTCCTGCACGACGTCGACTTCCAGGTGTATCCCGGCGAGGTGACCGCGTTGGTGGGCGACAACGGCGCCGGTAAGTCGACGCTGGTGAAGGCCATCGCCGGGATCCACCCGGTCGACAGCGGAACCTACCTGTTCGAGGGCAAGCCGGTCTCGGTGCACGGGCCCAACGACGTTGCGGCTCTTGGCGTCGAGGTGGTCTACCAAGACCTCGCCCTGTGCGACAACCTCGACATCGTCTCCAACATGTTCCTCGGTCGTGAGCTCAAGCACCGCGGCGTGCTGGACGAAGCCCGGATGGAGACGTTGGCACGGGAGGCGCTGGCGTCCTTGTCGGTACGCACGGTGAAGTCCGTGCGCCAGTCCGTCTCCAGCCTGTCCGGCGGCCAACGGCAAACCGTCGCCATCGCCAAGTGCGTGCTGTGGAACTCCAGGGTGGTGCTGCTCGACGAGCCAACGGCGGCACTGGGAGTGGCGCAGACCCGGCAGGTCATCGACCTGGTGCGCCGGCTGGCCGATCAAGGTCTTGGGGTGGTGCTCATATCGCACAACATGGTCGACGTGTTCGAGGTGGCCGACCGGATCTGTGCGCTGTACCTGGGTCGGGTGGCTGCCGAGGTCAAGGCGTCCGAGGTCACCCACGGTCAGGTGGTGGAGCTGATCACCGCCGGTCGGTCCGGCGATCTCGGCCTCGCTCCTGCCGAAGCTGCGCAGTCGATGTGAAGGATCGCGAAATGACAACCGTCAAACCCGAACTCGCCGATGCGGACTTCGCCACCGATACGCACTCCGACGAGACGTTCCGCGATGCCGCGCGCGGCTATCTCCAACGGGTGCGCGGCGGCGACATGGGTTCACTGCCCGCGGTTCTTGGACTCATCGTGCTGTTCATCGTGTTCGGGCTTGCCAACGAGCGATTCATGTCCGCGCTCAACCTCGCCAACCTGGTGACGCAGGCCGGCTCGATCTGCGTGCTCGCGATGGGACTGGTCTTCGTCCTGTTGCTCGGCGACATCGACCTGTCCGCGGGGGTCGCAGGCGGTGTGTCGGCCTGCGCGATGGCACTGACCATCACGAACCACGGCTGGCCGTGGTGGGCCGCGGTCTTGGCCGGCGTGGTCTGCGGAGCGTTGATCGGGTTGTCGATCGGACTGCTGCGGGCCAAGCTCGGCATTCCGTCGTTCGTGGTAACTCTCGCGTTCTTCCTTGGGCTACAAGGCGTTACGCTCAAGCTCATCGGCGAAGGCGGATCGGTGCGTGTGGATGATCCGGTGATCCGGGGCATCACGATCGACAACCTGCCCGTGACGGTGGGTTGGGTCTGTGCGCTGTTGGTCGTCGCCGGCTACGCAGGCCTGGAGCTGTACCGGCATCGCAGCAAGGTCGCGGCCGGTTTGCACCATGCACCGTTCGGTGTGGTGGCCGCGCGCATCGTCGGCGTTGGTGCCGTGACGCTCGGTGTCACCTATCTGCTCAGCCTCAACCGCAGCGTCAACCCCAACATCCAAATCCGGGGCATCCCCTACGTTTTGCCGTTGGTCGGGGTGCTGCTCATCGTGTTGACGTTCGTGCTGACCCGGACCTCGTACGGTCGGCACATCTACGCCGTCGGCGGCAACGCCGAGGCAGCGCGGCGGGCTGGCGTCAACGTCGACAGGATCCGGATGTCGGTGTTCGTGGTGTGTTCGGCG
Organism: Mycobacterium sp.; assembly: GCA_025963195.1. Taxonomy (GTDB): domain Bacteria; phylum Actinomycetota; class Actinomycetes; order Mycobacteriales; family Mycobacteriaceae; genus Mycobacterium. The sequence goes on from JAOPVF010000561.1 coordinate 9,076, forward strand.
TTGGCGGCAGTGAGCGGCATCATCGCCGCGTCATACGGCGGCAAGGTGTCCGCATCCTCGGGTGCGGGAAACGTCCTTCTGTACGCGGTCGGTGCTGCCGTGATCGGCGGCACCAGCCTGTTCGGCGGCAAGGGCCGTGCGCTCGATGCGGTGATCGGCGGCGTGGTGGTCGCCACGATCGCCAATGGCCTTGGCCTGCTGAATCAGTCGTCCTACATCAACTTCCTGGTCACCGGCGGCGTTCTGCTGCTGGCGGCCAGTGTCGACGCGATATCTCGACGACGGCGGTCCGCCACCGGCCTGAGCTAGAAGATCGAGTAGACCTTCCGCACGGTCTCGTGGATGTCCCACGTGCCCGTCCAACCCTTCGGGAAGACCGCCATGTCTCCCGTTCCGATCTCGGTGGGCTCGCCGCCGTCGGGCGTCACCGTCATCCGGCCCGCGACGAGGTGGATCACCTCGTTGGTCTCCAGAGTCCATCGCGACGGTCCTGGGGCGCACTGCCAGATGCCCGCCGAGGCGTCACCGTCCACCCACAGTTCCACGCCGCGGGTGGCCATCTCCTCGCCGGTGGCCTCCGCGAGTGGGCCCCAATCCTCGAGATCGGCGTCGCTCGCTTGGGCCAGGGTGCTGGTGGTGATCATTCTTGTCGCCATCACTGCGTCGCCTTCTCGGGAAATGGGAGTGAAATCGGTTCGGGTGCAATGCGACTGTTGCCGTCGGCGTCGAAGCGGTCAAGGCCGAGATCGGTGAGGTCCAGCCAGTCGCACGTGCCCGTCGTGGCCAGATCGGCGGCCACCTGCGCCACCGCAGGGCCCCACATCATGCCGTGGCCTGCGGCGCTGGCCACCACCGTGCCGTCGACCGGTCCGTCGTCGGTGAGCAACGGTCCGAGGATCGGCAGGTGATCGGGGGTGTAGTCGATCGTCGCCGCCCAGGACCGTCGCAGACCGAGGCCGGCGATGGCGGGGAATAGGTGCTCGATCCGGTCCCGCGCCTTCAGGTAGTAGTCCTCGTCGAAGTCGACGGCGGGCCCCTGCGGCTCGTCAGGGTTGCTCATGCCCCAGAGCACGCCGCCGGATTCGCCTGGCCGCCAATAGATTCCGGAGGTCACGTCGAACACCATCGGCAGTTCGTAGATGTCGACGCTGGGCGGGGCCGCGGTCACCACGACCTGGTGGCGGGTGCCGCCCGCCGGGATGCGGCCACCCGCACGGTTGCCGACGTCGGCGAGTTGC
>JAOPVF010000033.1 GCA_025963195.1 Mycobacterium sp.
GGTGGCAAGAGTTGCACCGGGTTGCAACTGGCCGGGCCCGCGGCACGTGCAACGTGCTGCAACTCTTTCGGCCCGTGACACCGGTCACATAGACATGCCGAATGAAAGCAGCTGTCTACTACGGACCGAACAAGCTCGAAGTCGCCGACGTCCCCGAGCCCGAACCCACCGCGGGCACCGTCAAGGTGAAGGTCGGGTTCAACGGCATCTGCGGCACCGACCTGCATGAGTACTACGCCGGGCCCATCTTCATCCCCACCGAGCCGCATGCCCTGACCGGTCAGCAGATGCCGTTGACGATGGGTCACGAGTTTTCCGGTGTCATCACCGACGTCGGCGCGGGGGTGACCGACTTCGCCGAAGGCGACCGGGTGGCGATCATGCCGTTGTACCGCTGTGGGCATTGCCCTGCCTGCAAGGCGGGCAACTACAACATCTGCGCTCGGATCGGCTTCCACGGGCTGATGTCGGACGGCGGGATGGCCGAGTACACGGTGGTCCCAACCGACATGCTGCACCGCCTGCCCGACAACGTGTCGCTCGAACTCGGCGCGCTGGTGGAGCCGATGTCGGTGGCGTATCACGCCGCCACCCTCGGCGACCCCAGTCCCGGGGGAACCGCGATGGTGTTCGGCGCGGGCCCGATTGGCATCGGGCTGTGGTTCGCGTTGCGCGGCAAGGGGATCGACGACGTCTTCGTGGTGGAGCCGTCGGCGACCCGGCGTGCGGCCATCGAGGCACTCGGTGCCAGCACGCTCGACCCGACCGGCGTCGACGTGCCCGCGTTCATCGCCGACCACACCGACGGCCGAGGTGCTGACGCCGTGTACGACGCAGCGGGCGTGGCGCCTGCCGTGCAGACCGCGCTGGCGTGCGTGGGTGCCCGCCGAACGATGGTCAGCGTGGCGATCTACGAAAAGCCCTTGACCACACCACTGTTGAACCTGGTGATGAACGAGTCCCGTATCCAGGGCTCGCTGTGCTACACCGCTCCCGACTTCGCCGCGGTGATCGACCTGATGGCCCGCGGCATGTACGACACCACCGGGTGGGTGACGTCGATCGCGATCGACGACGTCATCGACGAAGGCTTCGAGGCACTGCACGCCGGAACCAAAATGAAGGTCCTGGTGGATCCCAAGTGACCAGATCCATTGCAGCTCCACTGCTCGGTCGGGTCGCGCTCGTCACGGGTGCGGGTCGCGGGATCGGACGCGGCATCGCACTCGAACTGGCACGCCTCGGCGCCGACGTCGCACTCGTCGACGTCGCCCCCGACGGGATCAACGCCGTCGCCGACGAGATCGCCGGAATCGGCTCGAAGGCAACCACGTTCGTGGCCGACGTGTCCGATCGGAACCAGGTGTTCGCGGCCGTCGATCACGCGGCGTCCGCGCTGGGCGGCTTCGACGTCATGGTGAACAACGCGGGTATCGCCCTGGTTGGCCCGATCAGCGAAGTGACTCCGCAGGAGCTGGCTCGACTGTGGGCGATCAACGTCGACGGCGTGCTGTGGGGCATCCAGGCCGCGGTCTCCAAGTTCAAGGAACTGGGCCGCCCGGGCAAGGTGATCAATGCGTCGTCCATCGCGGGACACGAGGGGTTCGCGATGCTCGGTCCCTACAGTGCCACCAAGTTCGCGGTGCGCGCGCTTACGCAGGCCGCGGCCAAGGAGCACGCGGCCGACGGGATCACCGTCAACGCGTACTGCCCCGGCGTCGTCGGCACCGACATGTGGGTCGAGATCGACAAGCGGTTCGCCGAGCTCACCGGATCCGCGGAAGGTGAGACGTTCGAGAAGTTCGCCGCCACCATCGCGCTGGGGCGCGCCGAGACACCGGATGACGTGGCCGGCTTCGTGGCGTATCTGGCCGGGCCCGGAGCCGATTACATGACCGGCCAGGCGGGGCTGATCGACGGCGGCATGGTGTACCGGTGACGCCGACGGCCGCCCCGGCGTGACACCGGATGTGACGCAGCGCACAATCGAGGTGATGCCAAGTCGAGCCGAGAGGCCAGAACCCGCGGTCGCCGTCGGCGACGACCCGCGCAGCTACGCCATGCTGCTCTCCGAGGTCTATGACGCGACGATGGCGGGCAATCGTGGACCGGCACGCCCGCGCGACGTCATCGCCGATTCCTGGAACCGGTTGCTGGGCAAGGGCATCGACCCCGAACGGCACTGCCCGCCCGACGTCGACACGGGCGGGCTGGACTCGTTGCGCCAGGCCTCAGGGCTGTTCTCCGTACTCGACGACGTGTCGCGCGGCCTGGAATCCGTGATCGAGGGTGGCGACAACATCCTGGTCGTCGCCGACGCACGCGGCCGCGTGCTGTGGCGGTACGGCTCAACGCGGGTACTCGGCCACGCGGACCGGCTCGGCTTCGTCGAGGGGGCCACCTGGAGCGAGAATGCCGTCGGCACCAATGCCATCGGCACCGCGCTGGCCTCGCACCGCGCGGTCCAGGTGTTCTCGGCCGAACACTTCCTCCGGAGTCACCATCCGTGGACGTGTGCGGGTGCGCCGATCAGGGATCCCCGCACCGGCCAGGTCGTCGGCATCGTCGACGTGTCGGGACCGGCCACCACGGTGCACCCCACCACGATCGCACTGGTCGACCTGGTCGCCCGGCTGGCCGAGTCGCAGCTGCGCGAGGTGCACGACCGCACCCTCAACCGGCTGCGCACCGTGGCTGCACCCATCCTGGCCAGGGTCGGCAGGCCCGCTCTGGCAGTGGATCGGGATGGCTGGGTGGCCGCAGTGGATTCGCTGCCACCGCACAACCGGATCATGTTGCCCGACAACGGTGTACCAGGGCGAACCTGGATACCGTCGCTCGGTGCGTGCGACGTCGAATCGCTGCCGGGGGGATGGCTGGTCCGCCTGGTCGACGAGATCGGGGATGGGCCGGCAGCGTCCAGGATCACCCTGGATCTGCGCGACGGCGCTGCGCCTGGTCTGGAGGTGGTGGGCCAGATCGGCCGCTGGCGGCGCGGCATCTCGCCGCGCCATGCCGAGATCCTGCTGGTGCTGGCGACCCACCGGCAGGGCCGCTCTGCGCAGGAGTTGGCAGGCGACCTGTACGGCGATCCGTCGCGCCTGGTCACCGTCCGAGCTGAGATGTCGCGGATGCGCAAGCAGTTCGTCGGGCTGGTGCTCGGCAAGCCGTACCGGTTTCCCGAGGCCGCCGTCGTCGACGTCCGGCATCCCGAGGACATGACCACGTTGCTGCCATCGTCGACGGCCCCGGCGATCCTGGTGGCGCGCGGTATACGTTGACCCTGTGTCCGAATCCGTCGACATCGAAGCGTCCGGGCTGCTCAATGGGCTCGAGGGCAAGGCCCGTGCCGAACGCGCCGAGCTGATCGAGTGGCTGCTCGCCGGCGGCTTCACCACCGAGCAGATCCGCGATTCGTTCGCGCCGATGTTGCTGGCGTCGCGACGGGCGCTCGGCGACGACGGGACCCTGGTGTCCGCCCGCGAGATCAGCGAGCAGAACGGCATCGACATCGAGCTGCTGCAGCGCCTGCAACGCGCCGTCGGGCTGCCACGCGTGGAGGATCCCGACGCGGCCGTTCTCACGCGGGTCGACGGGGACGCGTTCGCCTACGTGACGAAGTTCCGCGAATTGGGGTTCGCCCCCGACCAGATCGTGCTCGTCGTGCAAATACTCGCCGACGGTCTGACCCGTGCCGCCGACGTGATGCGTGCCGCCGCGCTCGGGGCGACGACCAAGCCCGGCGCCACCGAACTCGAGACGGCGAAGGCATCCGAGGCGCTCATCGGGGTCGTGGCGCCGATGCTCGGTCCGCTGATCGAGGACATGCTGCGCGTGCAGCTGTTGCACGCGGTGGAGACGGAGGCGGTCAACTCCACCGAGCGTGCCGAGGGGCGGCACCTGCCCGGGGCGAGGTTGATCACGATCGCGTTCGCCGATCTGGTCGGGTTCACCCGTCTCGGGGAGGTCGTTGCGCCCGAGGTTCTGGAGAAGTTGGCGCACCGTCTGGTGAACATGGCCCGTGAGGTCGCGGTGCCGCCGGTGCGGTACATCAAGAGCATCGGCGACGAGGTGATGCTGGTGAGTGCCGATCCGGTGGCGATGCTGGATGCGGTGCTCGACCTGGTCGATGCCACCGAGGTGGACGACGACTTCCCAAGGGTTCGGATTGGATTGGCCACCGGTATGGCGGTGAGTCGGGCCGCCGACTGGTTCGGTAGTCCGGTCAACCTCGCCAGCCGGGTGACGGGGGCGGCACGGCCAGGGACGATACTGGTGTCGGAGGCAACCCGAGAGGCGATCGGCGACGACGACCGGTTCGCGTGGTCGTTCGCCGGTGCGCGGCGGCTGAAGGGCATCACGGACGACGTGAAGCTGTTCCGGGCCAGGCGGGCTCCCAAGGGCTGAGGTCGGGGCAGTAGACGACTGCTAGGCCCACCCCAGCTGCCGCAGGGTGATCCCGTCATTCCAAATCTTGGTCATGTGGCGGATTTTGACGTCATCGAAGTCCATGACGTAGACGTAGTCCGCCTCCGCGCTCTTCCCGGTAGGGGGCACCGGGCCGCCCTCCCCGGTATGCGTCCCACGGAAGACGCCGAACGCCGCCACGTTGTTCCTCGCCTCGTCGACCGCGAACGACCGCACCTCGGCGGTGCCGTCAGGCAGAAGTGTGAGCAGGCCCTTCATCCACTCGGTGTATGCCTCCAAGGTCTCCACCCCGTTCAGGGCGTCGGCTTGGGTGGCGAACGTGGCGTGGGGATGGCAGTACTGCTGGCACGCCTCCCAGCCCCGTCCCGTCTCGCATGCATCGAAGAATCGTTCGGCGGTGTCCCTAATCGACGTCATTGGTCTGCTCCTTCGCTGAGCCCGGTTGCGGGGCATCGGACGCGGTCCTTTGCGCATCTTCCCGCAGACGCGTGCGTTCATCGGCGAATTCGCAACCCGATGCCGTGGTTCCGGCGCCGCGGGCATCGGACGCAGAACGCTGACTCCGGCGGCGTCTAGGCTGCCTTCAAGGCGAGCATTCAGTCGCGGGCAGAACTAGTCTGCCCCGACGAGATGCCTGCACGACGATCGGAGTGTGCATGGCACAGGAGCGCGGTAAGAGCAGGCAGGCGGACTTCCTTGCCGCTCGGGCCTTTACGCGAGCCGAGGTGTTCACCGATCCGGGTCCCGTGCCAAGCATGCCGGGTGTGCAGGGCTGGTGGTTCCGCACGGTGCCGGGAGCCATCGACGTGTCGGGGTGCGAACAGCGGGACGGACTGACGCTGCTCTACGTCGGGATCAGCCCGACCGCGCCTCCCAAGAATGGAAAGCCGCCGAGCACCCAGGATCTGCGCAAGCGCATCCGGTACCACTTCGGGGGTGGCAAGGCCGACGCGGAGGGTTCGACGCTGCGCAAGACGCTCGGTGTGCTGCTCGGCGACGAACTCGGCTTCAAGCTGCGCCGGATCGGCTCGGGGGAGCGGCGCACGTTCGCCGGGGGTGAGGCCGTTCTCAACCAGTGGATGGCCGAGAACGCGCTCGTCTCCTGGTTGGTGCACCCCGAGCCGTGGCATCTCGAGGAGAAGCTGATCGCCGCCTTCGACCTTCCGCTCAACGGCCAGCCGAGCAACAAGGACAACGCGTTCTACCCCGAACTGAACAGGCTCCGACGCGAGGCCGTGCTGAGCGCCAACAAGCTGCGCGTGCTCAAGGAGTGGTGACGCTCGTCAGCGCGACGGCGTGAACCTGCGCAACCGCAGACTGTTGGTCACCACGAACACCGAGCTGAAAGCCATTGCAGCGCCTGCGATCATCGGGTCGAGCAGCCCGAGTGCGGCCAGCGGGATGGCGGCCACGTTGTAGGCGAACGCCCAGAACAGGTTGCCCTTGATGGTGCGCAACGTCGCACGCGACAGGCGGATCGCATCCGGCACGGCCCGCAGATCACCGCTGACGAGCGTCAGGTCCGATGCCTCGATCGCGACGTCGGTTCCGGTTCCCATCGCAAGGCCGAGATCGGCCTGGGCCAGTGCCGCGGCGTCGTTGACGCCGTCGCCGACCATCGCGACCACCCTGCCCTCGCCCTGCAACCGCTTGACGTGATCGACCTTGTCGGCGGGCAGCACCTCGGCGATGACGTCGTCGATGCCCACCTGATCGGCGACTGTCCTCGCGGCGCGCTGGTTGTCGCCGGTCAGCAGCACGGGGGTAAGGCCGAGGCTGCGCAGGCTCGAGATCGCCTCGGCGGCACTGTCCTTCACCGTGTCGGCGACCACGATCACGGCGCTGACCCGGTCGTCCACCGCGATCCACACCGGGGTGCGTCCCGCCGCCTCGGCCTCGTCGGCGACCGCGCGCAGGTCCGCCGGTGTCACCAGGCCCCGCTCGGTCAGCCAGGACAGCCGTCCGGCCGCCACTGCATGGCCGTCCACCACACCGCTCACGCCCATGCCGCCGTGGTTGGCGAAGTCGGCGACGGCGGGCAGCGGTCC
>JAOPVF010000041.1 GCA_025963195.1 Mycobacterium sp.
CTGCAGCCGATGTGGGCCGCGGCCGTGCAGACCGCGGCCGTGCAGCAGGCCATCGCGGGCCGGACGGTGTACCGGCAGGAGACCGTCCGGATGTTCGGACTGCCCGAGTCGGGGCTGGCGGAGACGCTGCGAGAGGCCGAGCAGTCGGTCAACGGTTTCGAGCGCCTCGAGATCACGACGTGCCTGCGCAGGGGCGAGCTCGAGATCGTCACGCGGTACGAGCCCGACGCTGCCGACGTCTACACGGACCTCGTCGGTCTGCTGCGCGAACGCCATGGCCGACAGTTGTTCTCCACCGATGGCTCCTTCATCGACGACCAGATCGCCGGGCTGCTGGCCGGGCGCACCATCGCCACCGCAGAGTCGTGCACGGCGGGCATGATCGCGGCGCGGCTGACGGACCGGCCCGGCTCGTCCGACTACGTCGCCGGTGGCGTGGTGTCCTACTCGAACGAGGCCAAGGTCGAACTCCTCGGCGTCGACCCGGCACTGCTCGAGGCGCACGGCGCGGTGTCCGAGCCCGTCGCGGAGGCCATGGCCGCGGGCGCGCTGAAGCGGTTCGGCGCCGACACCGCCGTCTCGACCACCGGGATCGCCGGTCCAGGCGGCGGATCGGCCGAGAAACCGGTCGGCACGGTCTGCTTCAGCGTCATGCTCGCCGACGGCCGGACGCTCACCAGGACCTTGCGACTGCCCGGCAACCGTTCGGACGTCCGGGAACGCTCGACGACCGTCGCGATGCACCTGCTGCGCCGCGCGCTGAGCAGCGACGCGGATTGAGCCGGAGTGTCGTTCTCACTCACCGACGATCAGCTCAACGCAGCGCTCGACGAACTACCCGTGCTGGCGGGCCAGGAGCGCAGACTCGAGGATCTGTCGGGTGGGTTGACGAACCGCAACGTCAAGGTCGTCACCCCGAACGCGACGTACGTGGCACGCTGTTCCGGCAACACCACGGGTCTGCTCGGCATCGACCGCGACCAGGAGCACTACAACTCGTGCGCCGCCGCCGAGGCCGGCGTTGGCGCGCCCGTCATCGACTACCGCCCCGACCTCGGCATCCTTCTCCTCGGCTACATCAACGGGACGACGCTGTCCAACGAGGACTTTCAACGGCAGGAGATCCTGGTCAAGGCGGCGGCGGCCATCCGCACGCTGCATGCCGGGCCACGGTTTCGCGGTACCTTCGACATGTTCGTCAAGCAACCCGGTTATCTGAAGATCGTGCAGGACAATGGCTTCCGAATACCACGCGACTACTTGGACTTCGCCGACCAGTTCGAGGGCGTGCGGCAGGTGCTGGCGGCCACCGACCAGACGACCGTGCCATGCAACAACGATCTGCTGGCGGCCAACTTCGTCGACGACGGCGACCACATGTGGCTCATCGACTACGACTACTCCGGCAACAACGACCCGTGCTTCGAACTGGGCAACACGTCCTGCGAATGCCAATTGTCCGCCGAGCAGCGCGAAGAACTCGTGACCGCCTACTACGGACGCCGACTGCGGCACAAGATCGCCCGCGCGCGGCTCCAGGGCATCGTCGGGATGTACGGCTGGACGTTGTGGGGCTGCATCCAGAACGGTTCGAGCCCATTGGACTTCGACTTCTGGGAATGGGGCATGGAGCGATACGAGGGTGCCGTAGCCGAGTTCAGGGGCCCCGACTTCAACGGGTTGCTCGACGACGTGCAAGCAACGGACTAACGAAGGATACGCATGTCAACCGGTTCTCTTCCCGCTCGCGCTCACGTCGTCATCATCGGCGGCGGCGTCATCGGGACCAGCGTGGCCTATCACCTGACCAAGCTCGGGTACACCGACGTCGTACTGCTCGAGCAGGGCCAGTTGTCGTCCGGAACCACCTGGCACGCAGCGGGTCTGGTCGGTCAGCTGCGGGCGTCCGAGAGTGGCACCCGACTGGTGCAGTACTCGACGGCGCTCTACACCGAGTTGGAGGAGGAAACCGGCCTCACCGCGGGGTACAAGCAGTGCGGCGGGGTGACGGTCGCGCGCACCGAGGACCGGATGATCCAGCTGCGCCGTACCGCCGCCAATGCCGCGGCGTTCGACCTCGACTGTGAACTGCTCACGCCGGCACAGGCTCTCGAGCACTACCCGGTGATGCGGGTCGACGATCTGGTCGGGGCGATCTGGCTGCCCGCCGACGGCAAGGCGAACCCGACCGATCTGACCCAGGCCCTCGCCAAGGGGGCGCGGATGCGCGGCGCCAAGATCGTCGAACACGCGCACGTGCTCGACGTGCTGACGGACGGCAGAGCCGTCACCGGCGTGCGCACCGACAGCGGCGAGATCGAGGCCGAGATCGTCGTCAACTGCGCGGGCCAATGGGCCAAGCAGGTGGGGGCGACGGCCGGCATGAACGTCCCACTGCACTCCGCCGAGCACTTCTACGTCGTCACCGAGACGATCGACGGCGTGCACAGCGACATGCCGATCCTGCGCGACCCCGATGGCTACACCTACTTCAAGGAAGAGGTCGGCGGGCTTGTCATCGGGGGATTCGAGCCGGAGGCCAAGCCGTGGGTGAGCCCCGACAAGATTCCGTACCCGTTCGAATTCCAGCTGCTGGAAGAGGATTGGGATCACTTCCAGATCCTGATGGACAACGCCCTGTTGCGGATCCCCGCGTTGGAGGAAACCGGGATCAAGAAGTTCTACAACGGGCCAGAGAGCTTCACCCCGGACAACCAGTTCATCCTCGGTGAGGCACCCGGGTGCGCCAACTTCTTCGTGGCTGCCGGATTCAACTCGGTGGGCATCGCGTCGGCGGGTGGTGCGGGACGAGCGCTGGCCGAGTGGATCGTGAACGGCTCACCGACCACCGACCTCACGAGTGTGGACATCCGGCGGTTCGCACCGTTCAACGGCAACAACCGGTGGCTGCACGACCGGGTCGCCGAAATCCTCGGGCTGCACTACGAAGTGCCATGGCCCAACCGGGAAATGGCCACCGCACGACCGTTCCGCCGTTCACCGGTGCACCACCTGCTGGTCGCTGCCAACGCGAACTTCGGCAGCCGGATGG
>JAOPVF010000080.1 GCA_025963195.1 Mycobacterium sp.
TGATGCTGGCACGCAACGCCGAATCGCTGTACTGGATCGGGCGCTACGTCGAGAGAGCCGACGACACGGCCCGCATCCTCGACGTCAGCGTGCACCAACTGCTCGAGGACTCCAGCGTCGACCCCGACCAGGCGTCCAGAACGCTGCTGAAGGTGCTCGGAATCGAGCCGCCGAAGGTCGCGCTTGACGTGTGGTCGCTCACCGACCTCGTCGCGTTCAGCCGCGACACCAAGGGTGGTTGCTCGATCGTCGAGTCCATCGCGGGTGCCCGCGAGAACGCCCGCGGCGCACGCGAAGTCACGTCGACCGAGATCTGGGAGTGCCTCAACACCACCTACAACGCGCTCGCCGAACGAGAACGCGCCGCGAAGCGCCTCGGTCCCCACGAGTTCCTGTCGTACGTCGAGGGGCGCGCCGCGATGTTCGCGGGGCTGGCCGACTCCACGTTGTCCCGCGACGACGGTTACCGCTTCATGGTGCTCGGCCGGGCGATCGAACGCGTCGACATGACCGTCCGGCTGCTGCTCGCCCGTGTCGGTGACAGCGCCTCGTCGCCGGCGTGGGTGACGGTGCTTCGGTCGGCGGGTGCGCACGACACCTACTTGCGCACGTACCGCGGCGTGCTCGACGCCGTTCGTGTGGTCGAATTCATGCTTCTCGACCGGCTTTTCCCGCGTTCGGTCATGTACTCCCTGCGACTGGCCGAGCACAGTCTCGAGGAATTGCACAACCGCGCGCACAACCGGATCGGAGCCACCGACGAGGCGCAACGCCTGCTGGGTCGCGCCCGCAGCGAGTTGGAGTTCCTTCGGCCCGGCGTGCTGTTGGAGTCACTGGAGGAACGCCTCGGCGGGCTGCAGAAGACGTGTGCCGACGTCGGAGAAGCGTTGGCGCTGGAGTACTTTCACTCCGCGCCGTGGGTGGCATGGACGGATGCGGGCCGCAACGGGTCGCTGGTCATCGAGGAAGGTGAGATCTAGATGTGGCGATTGCGCGTCGTGCACTCGACCGGCTATGCCTACAAGTCACCGGTGACGGCGTCCTACAACGAGGCGCGGCTGACGCCGCGGTCGGACTCCCGCCAGAACGTGATCCTCAACCGCGTCGAAACCGTGCCGGCCACCCGGTCATACCGGTACGTCGACTACTGGGGCACCGCGGTGACGGCGTTCGATCTGCATGCGCCGCACACCGAATTGGAGGTCACCGCGTCGTCGGTCGTCGAGACCGACAAGGGTGAGCTGCCTGCCGACGAGGTCTCCTGGGAGGACCTGAAGTCCGAGGCCGTGCTCGACCGCTTCGACGAGTACCTGACGGCGACGAAGTACACGCCGTCAAGCCGTCGCATTGCCAGGGTGGGGCAGCGCATCGCCAAGTACCACGAGCCGCAGGAGGCCGTGGTGGAGGCAGCGAACTGGGTGCACACCGAGTTGGACTACGTGCCGGGCACCACCGGTGTGCACTCATCGGGGCTGGACGCTCACCGTGAGGGCAAGGGCGTCTGCCAGGACTTCGCCCACCTGACGTTGATTCTGTTGCGCAGCATGGGGATTCCGTCGCGCTACGTTTCCGGCTACCTTCACCCCACGCGCAAGGCGGCGGTCGGTGACACCATCGACGGCCAGAGCCACGCCTGGGTGCAGGCGTGGACGGGCGGGTGGTGGCACTACGACCCCACCAACGACAAGGAGATCAACGAGCAGTACATCAGCGTCGGCGTCGGCCGCGACTACTCCGACGTCACGCCTTTGAAGGGTATCTACTCTGGGGCGGGATCAACCGACCTCGACGTCGTCGTGGAGATCACCCGGCTGGCGTAGCGGCCGATGGCACCTGAATTGACGCATCCCCATTTCTCGTGCTAATTCTTTGTTGATCGACAAAGAATTAGGAGAACCGATGCGCGCAGCCGTGATCGAGCGACTCAACGAGCCAATGGTGATTGCGGAGGTGGCCGAGCCGGACTGTCCCGCCGACGGCGCCATCGTACGAGTGCACGCCAACGGCATCTGTCGAACCGACTGGGCACTGTGGGCGGGCAACTTCTGGACCGGCGGGCCGCAGTTGACTCCGCCGTTCGTCCTCGGCCACGAGTTCGCGGGCACGATCGAGGAGCTCGGCGCCGACGTACGCGGTTGGAAGGTCGGTGACCGGGTTACCTTCCCGATGAACCCGGGGGACGGCTCGTGCGCGCCGTGTCGCGCCGGGCACCAGCAGGTGTGCGAGCACTTCGACGCCTTGGTGCCGGGGGTGTCGTACTGGGGCGCCTACGCGGAATACGTCGCGGTCCGCTACGCCGACGTCAACCTGGTCGCGCTGCCCGACGCGCTGAGCTACACCGACGCCGCCAGCCTGGGCTGCCGGTACATGGCCGCCTTCCACGGCGTCGTCGATCAAGCGCGGGTGCGCGGCGGCGAATGGGTCTCGGTGTACGGCGCCGGCGGCGGGATGGGCCTGGCCGCAGTGCAGATCGCGGCCGCGGTCGGTGCCAACGTCATCGCGGTCGATGTCTTCGACGAGAAGCTGGCCGCCGCGCGCGATTTGGGCGCGGTGCATACCGTCCATGCCGGGCGCGAAGACCCTGCGTCGGCGATCTCGGAGCTCAGCCACGGCGGCGCACACGTATCGATCGACGCGGTTGGCATGGCCGAGACCTGTCGCAACTCCGTACGGTCGCTGAGGATTCGGGGCCGCCACCTCCAGTTGGGTCACACCACCCCTGCCGAACGGGGCGAGGTCGCGTTGCCGATCGATGTCATGATGGTCAGGGAACTGGAATTCCTCAGTGCTTTCGGCATGGCAGGCCAACGGTTCGGCACGATGCTTGCCATGATCGAGGCCGGTCGTCTGAATCCCGGGAAACTCGTTTCCCGCACGGTCAGCCTTTCGGAAGCCAGCGGGGTACTGGAGTCGATGGAATCGTTCGGCACGCTCGGTGTCGTGGCCATCGACCAATTTTGAGGGGGCTGGATTGGCAGGGCGGCCAAGGGAATTCGACCGAGATGAAGCGCTGAGTCGGATCCAGACGGCGTTTTGGGCTCGTGGCTACGAGGGCACGTCGATGGCTGATCTGGTACGGGCCACCGGCCTCGCGTCTGCCCGTCTCTATGCTGCATTCGGCTCGAAGGAGGCGATGTTTCGGGCGGCGATCGAGCGGTACGAACAACGAGAAGGCGGCTTCGCCGATCGCGCGCTCGCCGAAGAGCCGACGGCGCGCCAAGCCCTCGAGCGAATGCTCCGCGACGCCGTTGCCGTCTACACCGGGCCGGAACCGCGTGGCTGCATGGTGGTCGGTGCGGCCACCAACTGCTCGGCCGAGAACGACGCCGTGCGCGACTGGCTCGAGCAACACCGCAAGCAGCGCACTGCCTCGATTGCCGGACGCCTGCGAAGCGCTGTCGAGACCGGGGAGTTGAAGCGGGGCACCGACGTGCAGGCGGTTGGCGACGCCTTCGCCGCCCTCCTGCATGGGCTGTCCGTACAGGCACGCGACGGCGTCCCTCGGCGGCGGCTGCTTGCATCGATCGGTCCGGCCATGACGATGCTCGCTAACGCATAGCGCGCGAATTGGCGGCGCCCAGATTGCGGTAGCCGGGATGAATGTGCGGTGTCAGCCCCTGTCGCTCGGCCACGATCGCCAGCAGTTCGCGCAGAGTTTCGCGCTGCTGCACATCGAGTCCTGTTGTGAGCAGGCGGTCGTGTTGCCTTGCGAGATCGGCGATCTTGCCCATCAGCTTCTTGCCGGATGCGCTCAGATGGATCGCGTGCAGTCGGCGGTCGTCGGGATTGCGGCGGCGTTCGACGTAACCACGGTCCTCCAACTCGTCGACGTAGGCAACCACCCGGCTGGGTAGAAGGCCGAGCTGGCCGCTGAGCGCTTGCTGACTGCGCCCAGGCTCGGCTGCCACGGCGCGAAGGATGCCTGCATGCGCAGGCGTCAGGTCGATCGAGGCGATCAAATCGACGAACACCGAGGCGGAGTGATGGCCGAGCTGCGACAGAAGAAACGCCACGCCATCACCGTGCTTGGGGGCTGCTGACATGCACTGATCGTATCATCGGCGAACGATTCTTCAACGGAATCTTCGAAAGGTCTTGTCTATCAGCAGCTACAGGATTATCGTTCAGAATATGAACGATTCATCATTGGATACGAACGGACCGGCTGGGCGACCAGTTCAGGGTGGCCCTCCGTTGCCGCTGCTTGCGGCGATCTCCCTGGCATTGCTGCTCGCCGGCGTCGTGGTCGGCGTTGCGCTTGGGGGCGTCATGCCGCTTCCGTACGGCTCCGACACGGCGATCCAGGACTACGTCGCCAGTCACCACGCGGCGGCCGTGGCCATCGCGGTCGGGACGTTCGGGTCGTCGATCCCGCTGGCCATCTACGCAGCCACGGCGAGCGCACGTCTGCGTCAGCTCGGCATCACCGCGCCAGGGGCGACGATCGCGCTGGCCGGCGGTCTTCTTGCATCGGCCGGGCTCGCGCTATCGGGCCTGACCGCCTGGACGCTGTCCCGGCCCGAGGTCACCTCCGACGCCGCGTTGGTCCGCGCGCTGTACTACCTGACGTACCTCACCGGCGGTCCGTGGCATGTCGTCACGCTGGGCATGTTGATCGCCGGGATCGCGGTGCCCAGCCTCATCATCGGGTTGCTGCCCAGACCAGTCGCGTGGACGGGCCTGGTCATCGCGGTGCTCGCCGAACTGACCACGTTGGTGCTGATCTGGCCGGGACTGTCGCCGCTGCTGCCGGTCGCCCGGTTCACCGCCCTGATCTGGCTGATCGTCGCCGGAGCACTGCTGCCGCTGCGCCGGCGCAACAAGCAAGAGGCGCGAGCGGGGGTGGCTTCGCCGTGAAGCTATCCGTCAGCGTGACGAATTACTCCTGGCCGGACCGGACCGCCGATCGGCTCACGTCGCTGGCCCGCTTCGTTGACGACACCGCCGTCGACACCCTGTGGGTGGCCGATCACCTGCTGCAGGCCGATCCCGCGAGCCGACCCGACGAACCGATGCTCGAGGCTTACACCGCGCTCGGCTTTCTGGCCGCGGCGACCTCACGGATTCGTCTCGGCACCATGGTGACCGCCGCGACGTTCCGCGCCCCTGCCCTGCTCATCAAGGCGGTGACGACTGTCGACGTGCTTTCGGGCGGCCGCGCATGGCTGGGCATCGGCGCCGGCTACAACGCCGTCGAGGCCCGCGCGATGGGATTGTTCCTGCCCGACACCGCCGAGCGGTTCGCCCGAATGACGGAGCTACTGCGACTGGCCCGCCAGATGTGGGAGGGCGACGAAACTCCGTTCCGCGGCGAGTATCTGGACCTCGAACACCCAATCGGCAGCCCGCGACCTGTCACGACGCCACGGCCGCCGGTGCTGATCGGAGGCACCGGCGAACGCCGCACGCTGCGGTTGGTCGCCCAGTACGGCGACGCCTGCAATCTGTTCGACGTGCCCGACGGTGGCGCCGCGATCCGCAGGCAGCTGGCCGTGCTGGACGGTCATTGCGCCGACGTTGGCCGACCGCCCGAGGAGGTCGAGCGCACCGTGACCACGGCGCTCCGGGAGGGGGAAACTGCTGCCCAGCTGGCGTCGCGCTGCCACGCGCTAGCCGATCTCGGTGTGCAGCACGTCGTCGTGATCGCACGCGGTCGACCGCTGACCGACGCAGACCTCAATGGTGTTGCCGGTGCCGCCGATCAGCTCGCCGGTTTGGCACATACTCCAGGGTGAACCTCCACGCGATGAAGGTCGTCTCCGAGTTCGATCTGGCGGTCGAACGCCGAGGCGGCCCGCGCGCGCCAGTCTTCCTCCTGGCCGGGCATCAGCGGTGGGACGTAATGGGTGAGGATCAGGGTGCCCACCCCGGCCCGTGTCGCGGTGGCTGCCGCTTCCTCGACGGAGGAGTGGTAGTCGAGGATGTCCTTCAGCCGCTGCTGCGGCACCTGCTCGACGAGGTCCTTGCGAATGACGGTGTGCACCAGCGCGCCCGCGCCCGTGGCGAGTGCGTCGAGGCTTGCGCACGGCACCGAATCACCCGCGAGGACGACCGATGCGCCGCCGTACTCGATGCGAAATCCGATGGTGGGCTCGACGGGTCGGTGATCCGTTGGGGCAACCCGGATCTGGACACCGCCGTCTTCATTTCCCGTCGCTTCGCTCGCCCTGACGCCCCACACGGATCCCTCGGTGTACTCGTGCACCTCGACGGCGGGCGGCTCGGTGATGTCCGCGTGATGGGCGATCCGGTAACTGATGTCCGGTGCCAGCGCCGCCAGCGTGGCTTCGACGACGGCAGCCGTCCCCGGCGGCCCGATTATGGGCAACGGCGTGCGCTGGAACGTCGTCACCCACCGAGTCGTGATGACGTCGTTGAGGTCGGTGATGTGGTCGCTGTGCAGGTGCGTGAGTAGCAGCGCCGTGAGGTTGGCGGCCCCGACTCCGACGGCCGCGGCCCTTTGCAAGACACCCCGGCCGCAATCCACCAGGAAGACCTGCTCGCCGGCGCGCACGAGCGTCGACGGTCCTGCCCGATTCGCGTCGACCATGGGACTGCCGGTGCCGAGCAGGGTGACTTCGATCATGACCCCATACCCAACCAGCTCGGAGCGCGGCGGGGACTGGAACGGAAGGACCGGCCCTCGGGCGATCGGCCACCACGCAACGCACCCACCACCATCGTTTCAATACTTCATTGAAAATGAGATCAGAAATCACTGGTAGCTCGAAGTTTTACGGCGCAATGAGCAGTTGCAAGTTTCAATTGGCCATTTACCACGACGAAACAGCCCAGCAACAGAGCCTGCCTATCGTCAGCCTCATGACATTCGATTACTCACGACTCACCGCAACCTGTGGGGTCGAGTCACCCGAGAACGCGGTCACCCTGCCTCCCGAGGCCTACGGCAGTGACGAGCTGTACGCCGTCGAAGTCGACCGGGTCTTCAAGCGGGGGTGGATTCCGCTGTGCCGCGTCGAGCAGGTGCCCTTCGACGGCAGCTTCTACAGAATCGACATCCTCGGCACGCCCCTGGTCGTCACCCGTGACAGGAAGTCCGACATCCGGGTGTTGTCGCGCAACTGCACCCACCGCTGGATGGAGGTGT
>JAOPVF010000083.1 GCA_025963195.1 Mycobacterium sp.
ACAGGTCATGTCCTCGGACTGCGAATACCAGCGCCTGACGATTGTCGGGGTCGTCCATCGAGCGTCCAAGCAAGCTCTCGATCCGCTCGAGCCGGTAATACAGCGTCCGCCGCTGGATGAATAGCAATTGTCACGGTCATCACGGACAGCGACAACGACAACGACAAGAAGATGCTGTGCCCCGGATTGTCGTTCCTGCCGGTCGGCGCGCTCATCATCGACTACGAGCGATGTCGATGCCACCGAGGCTCACCGCGGACGCCGACGTCGACGCACTGGCCCACGCCGTCGAGGCCGACGTCAGCCGCAAGGCCAACCCGATCAGCGATGCCGTGTCGTTGTCGGCCATCGGGCTGATCTCGGGCAGTCTTCGTCGCCCGTAGCACGATCTCGACGTACCGAACCCACGCGAGTTACGGGATCGACCACGATGCCTGGGCCCAGTTGACTCCCCTGATGGCCTCCGCTGAGCCGGACGCATCCTCGTACGTCAGGCTCATGCTTGGCGGGCGAAGCCGCACTTAGGCTGTACGACGGGCCTGCAGTTTCGCGACCCGCCAACGAGGAAGGGCATGGCGCAGATGGCCCAGCCAGCACCCGAGGATCAGGCCAACGAGCCGACCGACATCACGTTCGACGAATATCTGCACCCCGCTCGGCCCCGAACCCTGCGCGTCCGGCCGAGGGTCAAGGCGCCCTTCGCTCGACGCTCGGTCTCCCAAGACGGACCAGCACGGGGTGACAACGCGGCCTACGTGTCCTGGCTTCTATCACAGTCCATGCTGGCCGATGCCAATGAGATCAGCCAGCAGTTCTCCGGTCAGGGATCGATGTGGCAGAACCCTTACGCCAAGCCGAACCCACGGGGCGCGGTGGACACCGCGTCGGTATGGTTCACCGCCTATCCCCTGTCTCTGATCACCCGCCCGGACGAATCATTCCTGCACGCGATGGCCGATGAAGAGATGTGGAAGGCCTTCGCAACGATCGGCATCGAGGCGACTCACACCGGACCGGTGAAACTCGCCGGTGGACTCTCTGGCTGGCAGCAGACGCCCAGCGTCGACGGCCACTTCGACCGAATAAGCACCAGGATCGACTCCGCGTTCGGCACCGAGGAAGAGTTCCGCCACATGTGCGGCACCGCGAATTGGTACGGCGGCACGATCATCGACGACATCGTGCCGGGGCACACGGGCAAGGGCGCCGACTTCCGCTTGGCCGAAGTCAAGTACGCCGACTACCCGGGGATTTACCACATGGTGGAGATCGACCCGCGCGACTGGGAGCACTTGCCCGACATCCCCGCCGGCGGTGACTCAGTCAACATCGACGCGGCAACCGAAGAATGGCTCGCCAATGCCGGGTACATCATTGGGCGACTACAGCGAGTCATCTTCTACGCCGAAGGGGTCAAGGAGACGAACTGGAGCGCCACCCGTGCGGTCGTCGGCGTAGACGGTGTCGAACGGCGTTGGGTCTATCTGCATTACTTCAAAGACGGTCAACCATCCATCAACTGGTTGGACCCAAGTTTTGCCGGTATGCGTCTGGTCATCGGCGACGCGCTGCATTCCTTGACCGACCTGGGCTCGGGCGGGTTGCGTCTTGACGCCAATGGCTTCCTCGGCGCCGAAAAGTCCGCCGCCGAGGACAACCCCGCGTGGTCGGAGGGCCATCCGTTGTCCGAGGCGGCCAACCACCTGATCGCCAGCATGGTGCGCAAACTCGGCGGGTTCACGTTCCAAGAACTCAATCTCACGATCGACGACATCCGCCAGAACGGTGAGGCCGGCGCCGACCTGTCCTACGACTTCATCAACCGGCCCGCCTATCATCACGCCCTCGCCACCGCCGACACCGAGTTCCTGCGGCTGACACTGCGGACGACGTTGGAACTGGGCGTTGATCCCGCCTCGCTCGTTCATGCACTCCAGAATCACGACGAATTGACCTACGAACTCGTGCACTGGTCCACCGGCCATAGGGATGACGTCTTCAGCTACAAGGGTGAGGAACTCACGGGCGAACAGATCGGCGACTGCGTCCGCCGCGATCTCAGTGAGCGGCTGACCGGTAAGGCCGCACCCTACAACTTGGTCTTCACCACCAACGGCATCGCCTGCACTACCGGCACAGTCATCGCCGCGACACTGGGGATCACCGACCTAGATGCCATCGACGACATCGACGCCATCCGGCGATCGCATCTTCTGCTGGTGATGTTCAACGCACTGCAGCCAGGTGTCTTCGCTCTCTCAGGATGGGATCTGTGCGGAATGCTCACTCTGCCGGCCAACGAGGTGAGCGATCTGTTGAGCGGCGGAGACACCCGTTGGATTCATCGTGCTGCCCACGATCTGATGGGAGTGAACCCACAGGCAACGAAGTCGAGCGCCGGAATGCCGCGTGGCCGCAGTCTCTATGGTTCCATTCCAGAGCAGTTGGCCGACGAGACCAGCTTCGTGCGACAGCTGCAGGCCATCCTGCGAGTCCGCGATCACTTCGGCATCGCCACCAGTCGGCAGATCGACATCCCGGAGGTGTCGCACCGGGCGATGCTCGTGCT
>JAOPVF010000152.1 GCA_025963195.1 Mycobacterium sp.
ATCGAGGCGCTCGTCACGCCGTCGGGGCTGCCGACGTTCGCGCGCCTCGCGATTGGGGTGACGGCCGAGGTTGCGTTCGTCGGCTACGTGGTGCACTTCGGGCGCAAGGGCGTCCGGGCGGGGGAGACCGGCGACATCGAGGACGCACCCGACGTGGTGCCGACGCGGTGATGCCCTACAGCCTGCCGCTGGCCTTCATCGCGAGGTAACGGTCGGCCAACGCGGGAGCCAGTGCCTCGGGTTCGGCGTCGACCACGTCGACGCCATGCCGACGCAACCGCGTCGCGATCGACACCCGGTCGTTGCGCGCCCGTTCGGCCGCAGCGGCGTCGTACACCTGCGCCGCGTCGGAACGCCCGGCCGCCAGCTGGTCGACCCGCGGATCGGCGACAGCCGCGATCAGCACGTGGTGCCTGGTCGACAGCTGCGGCAGCACCGCCATCAATCCTTCGTCGAGCGCGGATGCGTTCAAGTCGGTCAGCAACACCACGAGTGCGCGTTGACGAATGCGCCGCCGGACCGTGGCGACCATCGCCGCCGCGTCGGACTCGATGAGGGCGGGCTGAAGCGGCGCCATCGCGGTGACGAGTTGGGCCAGCAGTTCCGTGCGCGAGGCGTTGTACACACCCGCCCGCGGCACCCGGTCATGAGCGACGAAGTCGACGTGGTCACCTGCGCGAGAGGCCAACGCCGCCAACAGAAGTGCGGCATCCATGGACCAGTCCAGCCGCGGCCAGCCGCTCGGGTCGCTTGCGGTGGGGTCGACGCCCACGCGTCCAGCCGACGTCCGTCCGGTGTCGAGGACGATGACGACGCGGCGGTCGCGTTCCGGACGCCACGTCCGCACCACGACGTCCGCGCGGCGTGCGGTGGCGCGCCAGTCGATCGACCGCACGTCGTCGCCGACCACGTACTCCCGCAGTGAGTCGAATTCGGTGCCCTGGCCGCGAATCAGCACCGGGATCATGCCGTCGAGTTCCCGCAGTTTGGCCAACCGGGACGGAAGATGCTTGCGGGACAGGAACGGTGGCAGGATCCGGACCTGCCACGGCACTCGGTGCGAGCTCTGCCTGCCCGCGAGGCCGAGCGGCCCCACCGAGCGGGCGGTCACCAGTGCCGACTCCTGGTCGCCGCGGCGCATCGGGCGCAGCATCGTGTTGACCCGGAACCGTTGTCCCGCAGCAATCTCCACCGGGTGGATGCGCGGCTCGGCGCGGGCCGACGGCGCCCATGCGTCACGAATCTGGCCGCGGAACCGACGGGATCCGGGATTCTCCACGACCAGCGCGGTGGTCACCGTCTCGCCCAACCGTGCTGCGGTGTCCCCGATGCGGCTGAAGCGCAGGTTGCGGGTGTTGGCAGCCAGCGCGGCGTCGACGGCGACCACCGCGAGCAACAGTGCCAGCAGAACCACGAAGGCCGTTGCGGGCCAGGGAGATGCGCTGATCGGCAGCACGCAGATCAGTGCGATCAGGCCGGCGCGGCCGGTCAGAATCACTAGCGCGGTACCGGAACCGACGCCAGGATGCCGTCCAGCACGCCGTCGGGGGTGGCGCCCTCGAGCTCGGCCTCCGGGCGGAGGGCGATCCGGTGCCGCAACGTCGGACGCGCCATCGCCTTGACGTCGTCGGGGGTCACATAGTTGCGTCCGGACAGCCAGGCCCAGGACCGGGCCGTGGCGAGCAGCGCCGTCGAACCGCGCGGTGACACCCCCAGCTGAAGGGACGGCGACTGCCGGGTCGCACCTACCACGTCGACGATGTAGCCGAGCACCTCGTCGGCGACCAGAACGCGAGACACCCCTGCCCGGGCCGCGGCGAGCTCGGCGGGGCCTGCCACCGGCTGCACGGCCGACAGGTCGCGCGGATCGAAACCGTGTGCGTGCCTGGATAGGATCGCCATCTCCTGGTCCCGTGGCGGCAGTGGTACGTTGAGCTTCAGCAGGAACCGGTCCAGCTGCGCCTCCGGCAGTTGGTAGGTGCCCTCGTACTCGATCGGGTTCTGGGTGGCGGCGACGATGAACGAGTCGGGCAGGGGCCGTGGTTCTCCGTCGACGCTAACCTGCCGCTCCTCCATGGCCTCGAGCAGTGCGGCCTGGGTCTTGGGCGGAGTGCGGTTGATCTCGTCGGCGAGCAGCAGATTGGTGAACACCGGGCCGGAGCGGAACTCGAACTCTGCGGTGCGGGCGTCGTAGACCAGCGAGCCCGTGACGTCGCCAGGCATCAGGTCGGGGGTGAACTGGACGCGCTTGAACTCCAACTGCAACGCCGCAGAGAGGGTGCGGACGAGCAGGGTCTTCGCAACGCCCGGTACTCCTTCGAGCAGGACGTGGCCGCGGCACAGCAGTGCGATGACCAGGCCGCTGACCACGGCGTCCTGGCCGACGACGGCCTTGCCGATCTCGGTACGCAAGGCGCGCAACGCGTTCCGTGCTGCATCCTCGTCGGCTGTGCTGTCGGCGGGTGGATTCGGATTCACGACAGTGCGACCTGCCTTTCGATGTCGTCCAGTTGGTTGGCAAGGTTGACCAGGTCCGCATCGGTCTCGGGCGGCGGACCGAACAGTAAGGGCCCCAGCGTGTTCGGGTCGGCGCCGATCCGCTGAGCGACGGCCTGGACCACCGCGGTGGGTTCAGCGTTGGGGCCGAGCCCAAGGCGTGGTAGCACGCGGTGCAGAACGGCCGTGCGCAGCGCCTCGGAGGCACGGTCGCGTGCCCGTCGAGACCTGTACAGGCGACCGCGGCCCTCCACGGTCTCCGACGCGCGGACCACCACGGGCAGGTCTTCGGCGACCAGTGGACCGACGCGGCGGGCGCGCCACAGGGCAACGATGATTACCGCCACGCACAACTGCCACACGATCCACTTGGCTCGGCCAGGGATCAAATCGATGAGTGCTGCGCCGCCCTGTGATCCGGTCTCGAATTGCTGAGGCGCGTACCAGATGAGCCGAGGCCGGGTGCCCGCCAGGTTCATGGCGAGTGCGGCGTTGCCCTCCTCGAGTAGACCCGCGTTCGTCATGAAGTCGGAGCTTCCAACGACGGTCACGGTGTGCCCGCCCTCGGAGTAGCGGACCAGTGCACCGTCGTAGCACCGGGTGAGCGCGGTGTCGTGTTCGGCCTCGTAGGTGATGCTGACGCCGAACTGAACCTGGCCGGCGCGGTTCGCCTCGGGCATGCCGCAATCCGGGGCGCCGCCGAGCGTTGACGACAGGGCGACGCGAATTCCTGGCGCCAGCTGGTCCCGAGTGCGTGCAACGGGTTCCACCAACAGTCGATCACCGGGCACGGCGGCCAGCCTCCTTAGTCCCTCGTCATCGGTCAGGTACTGCGTTTCGGCGAGGACCAGCAGGGTGTCGGGGCGCGCGGCGCGCTCGACGTCAGAAATCGATCCGGCTTCGACGACGTCGACGCCCTGCCCGCGCAGGAGCGAGATCAGCGCGTGGGCACCGTCGGGGGAGGTGGAGCCCGGCTCCATCCGTCCGCCAGGTCGCGGCGAGGTGAGAAGGGTGGTCAACGTCGACGCCGCCGCAATGACGATGATCCCCAGGACTACCCATTTGACCGCGCGCCAGCGCTGCACGACCGTCGGGCCGACGGCGGTTGACGCACTAAATCCCCCGTCGCTTCGCTCGCCCCCGTCGACCCCCCCGTCGCTTCGCTCGCCCAAATCGGTCATCGGACGTCGGCCCACGCGTCGGAGGACCCGGTTGCCGCTGCGGCATCGGGGCCGGTCGAGTTGTGGAAGCGGAGGTGGTCGTCCAGGTCGGCGATCAAGCGGTAGCCCGACTCGGTTCCCGGCCGTTCGCCGTAGGTGACGTCGTTGAAAGCCTGAGCGGCACGGTGCAATTCGCCGCTCAATCCCGGGATCGCCGCACCGGCGTCGCGCGCGAGCTCGGTGGCCGTGCGGCCGGGTACCGGGTTCAGCACGCCCGTCTCTTCGAGGTGACGGGCGACGGCACGCAGCCGATGACGAATGGCAGCCGACCAGTTTCCTTGCGCTGCAGCCTGTTCGGCAGTGGCTCGGTGCTCGGCGGCGGTCAGTTCGTTCGTTCCGAACAGTCCGGTGTCGCGGCCACGGTTGGTGCGGATCGTCCGCATGGCGATCCGGATCGTGACCACGGCCGCGACGGCCACCAACAGCAAGATGACCGTCAGCGTGAACCAGCCGCCCGGTACCGACGACGCCTCCGTCATCAGCTTGTAGAGCAGTTCATCGAGCCAATCCCAGAGGCGGTCGGTCAGCGACCCCTTGGGGTAGATCGGCTTCGACAGCTCGTTTTGGGCGGCGTCATGCGCGGCTTCCCTATCGATTTCGACTGACACGTCAGCGATGCGGCGTCAGCCACAGGTGGTCGGTGGAGTCGGCGGGTGTGCCCGGCGGAGTTGCGGCACCGGTCTGCAGGACGAGGTCGAAGGCTTCCGCGCGGATGCGCCGATCGGTGTACAGGAGCACGACGACGCCGGCGTTGAAAGGGGAGGTGATGATCTGCCCGATTGCTCCTCCGATGGCCGTCAGGATCAATCCGACGATGATGCCCGACGTCGAAGCCGAACCCATGACCAGCAGCAACTGGCCACCGAAGGTGAATGGCAGCGACACGGCGCCTGCGATCATGCCCGCCACCAGTTGGGCGAGTACGACGATGCCGAACACGCGCCAGAAGTCGCCCTTGACCAGTGCGAAGGACCGCCTCATGGCCGATACGACGTCTAGACGCTCGAGCACGATCAGCGTTGGGCTGAAGCCGAGCATGACGCCGAGGTAGACGAGGCCGACGATCAGCGCCACGACGAGTGGGGCGCCGATGACGAACGCCGCCGCGCCGTTGACGGCCGACACCACCGCGATGAGCACGCCAACCACGATCGCGATCAGAATTGCCGCGCCGAGGAATTCCAGGACGACGAACCCGATGAGGGCGAGCAGGCGCCCGCGAGCCCGCTGCCACGCGTCGCCGATGGTGATGTGCGCCCCGAACACGGCCCTGCCGACGACGACGGTGAGCAGTCCGCTCAACACGATCGTGGCCAGGCCGGTGGCCACGACGGCTGCGAGGCTGGACAAAGATGATGCGATCAGGGCGGCGTCGGAGACTTCGCTGTCTCCCTGGCCGAGTACGGCCAAACTCCCGGTGGCGGCGAGCGGTCCCATCTGCAGCACCAGCGCGATGAGTTGGGCGATCACGACGACGGCCGTGGTCAGGCCGAGTGTGGCCTTCGGGTTCATGCGCACGTAGGCGATGGCGCCGTTGAAGATGTCGGACAGGCTCAGTGGACGCAGCGGGATGACGCCGGGCTTGAGTGCGGGCGGTGGACCCTGTGGGTACCACGGCGGCGGGTATCCAGGTGGCGCATAGCCCGGTGGTGGATATCCGGGCGGTGCGTAGCCCGGCTGCGCGTAGCCCTGGTAGCTCGGTGGCGGGTAGTAGCCCGGTGGCGGATACCCCGGCGGCGGCGGGCCGGCCGGAACGAACCCACCGGCATCCCTGCTGGCACCGTTGCTCATGCCCACCATCCTGTCGACAGCCGAGAAGATTGACAACGTGCGGCGCCACCGCGCGTCGTCGTCGGCGTAGCGTCTCGCACATGGCGGAACTCAAGGACAGGCTGCGCGCGGACCTCACCACCGCGATGAAGGCCAAGGACAAGCTGCGCACCGCGACGCTGCGGATGTTGATCGCAGCGATTCAGAGCGAGGAGGTGTCGGGCTCGACACCGCGTGAGCTGACCGACGCCGACGTCCTCAAGGTGCTCGCCAGGGAGTCGAGGAAGCGGGGCGAGGCTTCCGAGATCTACGTGACCAACGGCCGTGGTGAGCTTGCCGCCAACGAGCGCGCCGAGGCCAGCGTCATCGACGATTATCTGCCGACCCAGCTCAACGACGACGAGGTCGCCAACGTCGTCAACACCGCCATCGCCCAGGTCGCCGAGGAGATCGGCGAACGCCCACACGTGAAGCACATGGGTTTGGTGATGAAGGCGGCCACCGCGATCGCCGAGGGCAAGGCCGACGGATCCCGGCTGTCGGCCGCGGTCAAGGAAAGGCTCTAAAACTCAAGCGCGGCGGACCGTCGGGCCCACGAAAATCCCTCGCGCCGAGGGCGCTTGGTGTGGCACGTTGGCTAAACGTGAGTACTTCTACCAACTTGGGCCGCCTCGTACTGCGTAGCCCCACCGACGCCGACTGGGCGCAGACGCCACTGCTGCACGGGGTCAGCTTCGGCCACTTCGACCACGCGGATACGTACGCCGTGGCGCGGGACTTGATTGCCGACGACGGCGCCGTGGTGGTGTGCGACGACGACGCAGTCGTTGGAATGGCGGCGTACTTCGACTTGGCGTTCACCGTCCCCGGGGGTGCCGTGGTGCCGATGGCCGGACTGAGCATGGTTGGCGTTGCACCGACCCATCGCCGGCGCGGCGTGCTGCGCGCCATGTACGTCGAACTGCACCAGCGCATTGCCGATGCCGGTTATCCACTGGCGGGCCTGACTGCCAGCGAAGGCGGCATCTACGGACGCTTCGGCTACGGCCCGGCGACCATGGAGCGGGTGCTGACCATCGACCGGCGGTTCGCCAAGTTCCACCCCGATGCCCCCGACCCCGGCGGCGCGCGAATGGTGCGGCCGGCCGAGCACGGCGACGACCTCGCCGCCATCTACGAGCGGTGGCGACGGCAGACACCGGGCGGGATGAAGCGTCCGCAGGGCTTGTGGGACGACCTGCTGGCCGACCGAGAGGACGACCGTGACTATGGCACGGCCTTGGTCGGCATCCTTCACCCCGACGGCTACGCGCTGTACCGGACCTTTGGCAGTGAAACGATGCGCGTGCGCGTCGAGGAGTTCAAGGCCGTCACCACGGACGCGCACGTCGCGTTGATGCGCGCGCTGTTGGGGCTGGATCTGATGGAGACCGTGAAGATCTGGACGTACGCGCGGGATCCGCTGCCGTACCTGCTCACCGACAGCCGGGTGGCGCGCACCACGCAGTACGAAGACGACCTGTGGCTGCGGATCATGGACGTTCCGACGATGCTGCAGGCTCGCGGGTACCAGGCCGACGTGTCGACCGTGATCGAGGTGGCCGACCAATTCGCAGGCAGCGGTGGACGATTCGCGCTCGACGTCCGCGATGGCTGGGCGCGCTGCACGCCGACCGACGCGGCACCGCAGGTCTGCATGGATCTCGACGTGCTGGGAAGCCTCTACTTGGGGGTGCATCAGGTGGGGCCCCTTGCCATGGCGAACCGGCTGCGCCTCACCGATCCCGCGGTGCTTCCACGGCTGGAGGAGGCGTTCCTCAGCGATGTCCCCGCGCACCTCGGCTTCGGGTTCTAAGCGGCTCACCTGCTGTTCCTTCGGGTTTCGCTATGCTCGGTGCTTCCACAGCGATTCCCCTTGAACTCAGAGAGAGTGATGAGGCGCTCAACCGCCGAACCCCGAAGAACCGACCCACCCCGGACTGACGCCGCGACGAGTTGCAGGCCGGAGGTGGGGAGATGGTGATGGCCGTTGCCGGAATCGCGCTCGGCATCTTGGTGGTGCTGCTCATCACCGCAGTGACCGGATACTTCGTCGCGCAGGAATTCGCCTACATGGCCGTCGACAGGTCGCGGCTGAAGGCCATGGCCGAGGGCGGGGACGTCGCGGCCCAGCGTGCGCTGGCCGTGACCAGGAGGACGTCGTTCATGCTCTCGGGCGCTCAGCTCGGCATCACCGTCACCGGCCTTCTGGCGGCTAGATATGAAACCAGTTGACTTTGAACAGTTTCTAGGACCTACGTTGTCGGATTATGGGTTCAAGC
>JAOPVF010000154.1 GCA_025963195.1 Mycobacterium sp.
CAAGCAGGTGCTCGACCTGACCGCAAAGGGGTTCGCGGGCACGGTGTTCCTCACCACTGACGACGTTCAGGCCAAGTACGAGGAGCTCACTGCGCGCGGCGTCGATTACAACGAGCCGCCCAACCAGATGCCCTATGGCATCGACTCCGGCTTCCGGGATCCGTCGGGCAACAGCGTCCGGTTGACGCAGCTCAATCCCTAGCCGACTTCGGCTGCGATGACGCCAATCGGCTGATCCGATTCGCGGAGCAACAGCGTGGCGCGTTGCAACCGGTCGGCCGCCCCGCCCATCGTCACTGGGCGGTGCAAGCCTCCCGAAGCAAGGCTTCGACGGCAGCCACGACATCGGTGCCGCAAGATCTCGGTATCTTGCACGCGCTCGGTCCTCGTCCACGCCGTTCGACCGGGTGAGCGACGCCGAAAACCAGCGCGAGGTCGGCGTCAATCTACTTGCGCCAATGCTGTTGACCCGTCCACTGTTTCCCGCACTGCGGGCGTCACGCGGACACGTGGTGGCCGTCGCATCGCTCGGTTCCATGCTGCCGATGGGCGAGAGCCCCTGCTACAGCGCGTCGAAGTTCGGTCTGCGCGGGTTTCTCCTCGCGCTAGCCGCGCGGGGTCCGGCCACCGGGTGCGGACCAGCATGGTCAACCCCGGCGCAGTGTCGATACCCGCTTGAGCCCGACCAGGTCGCCCAAGCAGTGGTGAGTGCGCTCGACCGACCGCGTGTCGAGAGCAACGGGCCGCGAGCCGACGGCTGGCTGGTGAAGGTGGGGATGCCGACATCGAGAGAACCGTTTCGTAACCAAGATTGGGCGAATACGGCGAACATCGAGGCGGCACGGTGGCAAGCTTTGCCAACCGAGCCGTCGACCTTGGAGCGCGCAATGTCACCCTCAACGAGCTACAGACTTCTTCAGATTGCACTCGTCGCCTTCGGCGCGGTGATGATCCTTCTGTATCCGCTAGCCGTGGTGTGGCCGTCGGGGTGGGCATGGCATCCCGGTGCTCCGCACGAGTCCGATTACTTCATGATGATCGTCGGCGTGTACGCGACACTGGGCGCCTTCCTCTGGAACGCGGCGCGGCGACCCGAGGCCAATATCAGCCTGATCTGGTTCACCGTGGTCTCGAGCCTCGTCCACGCCGTGATCATGACTTTTCAGTCGTTCGGCGGGGGCCACCACATGGGACATCTCGCGGGAGACGTCCCTGCCTTGCTTCTCGTGGCCGTCGTATTGTCGGTCCTCGTAAAGGCATCCGGCGTCAAGCAGGCGGTAGCCGCCTGAGCTATATGTGCCCGGGCATGCCCACGCCTCCGGCCATCGGCGCCGGCGGTGGTGGCGCCGCTGGCCTAACAACATTCAACGGCCCGGTCCTCAGCAAACCACCTCGCCCGATATGTGATCCGCGTACAGTGCGTCAGGCATCGCCCGAAGGGTCCGGGCGAGGAGGGTTTATTCATGAATATGTGGCACAAGTTGGTTCTCATCGGCGTTGTTTCAGCAACCGTATCTGTGGTTGACGCAGCCGTGGCCAGCGCGGACCAGTACATCGACTTTGGGACGAATCAGGCGGCCTGCAGGACTGCGGCCAATCAGGCAAACGCCGCCAGTAGCCGCAACTCGTTCTGCTACGAAACTGGGCCTGGGCACTACACGCTGTACTACGCGAACTGATCGCCCGTCAGCCGCACGATGTTGGATCGTTGCCAACCCTCCATCACGAGACCAACGAGGAAATCGGCTGAAACCGGCACCGTCACTTCGAGTTCAGCGCATGCCCACCGGATTGTCGGGCGCGAGTGGTGAATCGGTGGCGCGAACGGCCCGCGGTGTAGATCTACCCCATTCAGAAGGGTGGCGGTTCGTAGTTGGCCGCCAGCCAGGCACCGCGTTGGCGGCTCTCTTGCATGGTCAGCTCCCAGCGTTCGCGACGCTCAGCATCGATCCGATCGCGACGGTCCTGATCACGGGACTGCTTGCGGCGCGGCATCATCACCGACCGATCACCATCAGGTGACACCACCCGCGGCGCAGTCTTCACCTCACCGGTGGGCTGGCCCAGCACCGGAAACATCGCTGCACCATGAGGTTCCGTGGTATAGACATGCCCCGTCGGCGCTTTCAACACGATCGTGCCGTCGGGTAACTGCCGATCAGTCCACCCCACCGGCCCCACACAAAACGTCTTGATCAAATGATGCGTCCGGCAAAACACCTTCAGGTTCGACGGATGCGTTGGCCCCGCCGGATAGGGCACCGTGTGATCGATGTCGGACTTCGCCGCCGGCTTGTCACAGCCGGGCCAGCGGCACGTCAGATCCCGCCACCGCACGAACTCCGTCAGCTTCGCCGACGGCCGATACCCCGCCTCCCCCTCGATGGGACCGGCCAACGGCTTCAACGTGGCCGTGGTGGCCAGCTCGCGCATCGCCTCGGCCGGCAGAATCCCGAACCCCGGCAGATACCCCGGCTTGTCACTGGTCCCATCCAGAGTGGCCTGCTCAGCGAGCACATGAATCACCGCGGTAGCGGCCGCGGCACGTTCCGCGCCGGCTGGGCAATCGTCGCGACCGCATTGGCAGGCCAGCGTGGCCTCACTACGCGCCAACGGCCCACACGCATCCGCCCGACGCTGCGCCTTCGTCCGTGGATCGTGCTCACAGACGGTGCCCGCCAACGCATCGAGCCGCTGATCCAGCGCCGCACCGTCGGCGGCATGAATGTGACCCGACAAGAACGCCATTCCCGCCGCCGCACCCGGATCGACATCCACATACCGACCGTCGTCCACCACGGGCGGTACCCGCACCGCCTCCGGATCGACCTTGGTCACCCACATGTCGATCCGGTCCCGCAGTTTGGGCTTGGAGAACCTCATCCACTTCTCGGCATGCCGTGCGATCGATGCGTCCAACTCGGCGATCACCGTGTCGTTGACGTTCTCGGTGCGCGCGATGATCATCGCCACCATCCGAAAGTCGATCACCCCAGTCACGAACCTCTTGGCCACCGCAGGCAACCGCTCACACAACGTGCGCCCGTAATGAATCTGGCCTACCGCCCGGCCGCGGCTGACGTTCTGCGCCGCGGAGACTTCGGCGGCGACCTCCTCGGTGGCATCGATGCGCGACCGATTCCACTCCGCCAGTTCCGCCGCACGCCGGGCATATAACTTGCCCACGGCCAACAACCGCTGCGCCGTCGCGGTGGATTCATCGCGCGTCGCCTCACCCATCACCTCGATGAGCTCCACATCCGCGACGACTTCGAACACATGTTCGATTATGCCACGCGGGTCCGACACGCATCAAGCCCGATTTCAGGCCAATCGACGAAGAACCATCAGATTGTCCCGCCAGGTAAACGGATTGCCATCTGGATCGGTCCCGTCCCTGTCCACGACCTCGACGCGCTCCCGTTCCCATTCCGCGGCAGGCAGATCCAATTCGGCGAGCACCTCCTCGGCGCTGGGGAACGGATGGTCGTGCGGAATCTTCTTTCCGAACGGCGGGGGCGCCGCGTGGTCGACGATGACGAGCAGCCCGCCCGGTACCACCGCGCTCGCCGCGTTGCGCAGGACTTGAGTCCGCTCCAAGCGAACGGTGGAGTGCAGGAACTGGGCGGACGCTAGGTCGAAGCTGCCAGACGGAAAGCTGTCCGATAGGTCGTGGTGCTGAAAGTCGATGCGGTCCAACACACCCCGCGACTTGGCCTCTGCACCAGCGCGGGCCAGTGCGGTCTCCGAGACGTCGACCGCCACCACGCGCCAGCCCTGTTCGGCGAGCCAGACGGCGTCGCCGCCCTCGCCACAGCCGAGGTCGAGCGCCCGGCCGGGTGGAATGTCGGCCACCACCTTGGCCAACTGCACGTTGACCCGGCCACTCCAGATGCGCTCGCGCTCACCGTAGTGCTCCTCCCAGTACTCCTGGGCGCTCCCGTCCGTTTCATCCGTGTGCATTTGCGTTCTCCTTCTTGGTTGGCCATGGCGGCACGGGTAGTCCGAAGTCGTCGGCGAGCAGGCTCTGCACGATGGCCGTCGCGGCCATCGAACCCGCCGCGATGGCGCCGGCCACTTGCGGTATCGCAGCGCTCAGGTCGCCTGCGGCGAACACGCCGGGCACCGACGTGCGGTGAAACGGATCGACCTCGATTCCGTCGACGACCACCGGATTGGGAGGCAAGAAGGCGACCCCCAGCTGAGCCGCGAGCGTCGAGCGCTGGTGCAGCGACGCGGCCACCAGCACGCCTCGTCGCGCGAGCGACGGGCCTTCGGTGAAGGCGACGGACGCCAATTCCCCTGATTCCGAGACGAATTCGGCGACCTCCCGTTCGTCGACGGTCACGCCGGCGGCACTCAGCTGTTCGCGGAGAGCAAAATCTAGTCCCGGATCACCGTTGGTGAGCACCACGATGTCGTCGCTCCAGCCACGCAACATCAGTGCCATGTGCACTGCGCGATCCCCCTGAGCCAGCACCGCGAGCGGTTGGTCGCGTGCCTCCCAGCCGTGGCAGAACGGGCAGTGGAACGCCGATCTGCCCCACAGTTCGGCAAGGCCGGTGATCGGTGGGGCCTCGTAGTCCATGCCGGTCGCCAACAGCACGCGCCGCGTATGGACGCGGCTGCCATCGGCCAGTTCGAGGACGAAGGTGCCGCGATCGGAGACGCCCGTGGTCACCGCACCGCGCCGCACCTCGACGGTCGGATAGCCGGCCAGTTCCGCGCGTCCGGCGTCGTACAGCTGCGCGGGCGGACGTCCGTCGTGACCGAGTAACCCGCCGATGCCGTGCGCGGCCAGATTGCTCTGCTTGCCCTCGTCAACCAGCAGCGTTCGGCGCCTCGACCGCCCGAGCACCAGCGCCGCGCTCAAACCGGCGGCGCCGCCTCCGACGACGACGCAGTCCCATTCGATGTCCATGACTCCGAGCTTGCCCGCGCGGGAGCGTCGGTGCCAAGCTGATTTGCCATGCAGGCAAATCACTCGAGCCACGATGACGTCGATCTGCGCGTGCGACGACGACTGCGGGAGTTGCGTACGCAGAGCGGCCTGACCCTCGACGAGGTCGCCACCCGCGCCGACATCGACGTGTCGACGTTGAGCCGACTCGAATCGGGCAAGCGTCGCCTGGCGCTGGATCACCTGCCGCGCCTCGCCGCCGCGCTGTCGGTGAGCACCGACGAGTTGCTCAAGGCGCCCGATACGGAAGATCCACGCGTACGGGGCGGTTCGCACACACGTCATCTCGTCACCTACTGGCCCTTGACCCGCAACGGTCCGGCGGGCGGTCTGCACGCGTTCAAGATCCGGGTCAGCGCCCGCCGCCGTACCCCGCCCGACGTACTGCCCGTGCACGAAGGGCAGGATTGGTTCTACGTGCTGTCCGGGCGCATACGGCTGATCCTCGGGGAACGCGACTTCGTCATCAAACCCGGTGAAGCCGTTGAGTTCTCGACCTGGACACCGCACTGGTTCGGCACCGTCGACGGACCCGCCGAGGCCATCGTGCTATTCGGAACGCACGGCGAGCGTCTGCACCTACACGACTGACTGCAGGTAGGCGGTCTGGTTCACCAGTCGCACCGAGGACCCACCGTCCGGGTAGAACTCGGCGATGGACAGCGAGGCCAGGTCGAGATGCAGGCGGTACAGGATGCCCTCCCCCGCGTCGAGCGCCAGCCGCAGGATCGTCTTGATCGGCGTCACGTGCGAAACGACCAGCACCGTCGCGTCGCCGTACTCGGCCATGATCCGGTTGCGCGCGCGCCGGACCCGGTGTGCGACGTCGTCGAAGCTCTCGCCGTCGGGCGACGGTTGCGAGGTGTCGCGCAGCCAGCGAGTGTGCAGTTCGGGGTCGCGTGCGGCGGCCTCGCCGAACGTCAAACCCTCCCAGGACCCGAAGTCGGTCTCGATCAGATCGTCATCGACGACGACGTCGAGGCCAAGCCCCTTGGCCGCCGCCGTCGCGGTGTCGTAGGCGCGCTGCAGCGGAGAGCTGATCACCCCCGAGATGCCGCCCTGCTGGGCCAGATACGCGGCCGCGGCGTCGGCCTGACGACGGCCGAGTTCGGTCAGAGCCGGATTGCCCCTGCCCGAATAGCGGCGGTCGACGGACAGCTCGGTCTGCCCGTGGCGCAGCAACATGAACCGAGTCGGTGCCCCGCGCGCGCCAGTCCAACCCGCCGGCGAGGACTGCGCGACAACGGGTTTGAGTGCCTCGACGGGCTCCGGCATCGCCTCGAAATCAGCAGCGGCATCCATCGCCTCATTGGCCAGCCGGTCGGCGTGCGAGTTCTTGGCGCGCGGAATCCACGCGTAGGTCACCCGATCGAATTGGGCGGCAACGTCCTTGGCGCGTCGGTTCAGCGGGATCAGATCGGGATGCTTGACCCGCCACCGGCCGGTCATCTGCTCGACGACCAGCTTGGAGTCCATCGAGACCGCCACCTCGGTGGCGCCTGCGGCGGCGGCCGCCTCGAGGCCGGCGATGAGACCGCGATACTCGGCGACGTTGTTGGTGGCCCGCCCGATCGATTCCTTGATCTCCGCGAGCACCGTCTTCCGGTCGGCCGCGAATACGACGGCGCCGTAACCCGCTGGTCCGGGATTGCCCCGCGACCCTCCGTCGGCCTCGATCAAGACCTTCACTTCGCGAAACCCTCGAACCGCAGCAGGATTGCACCGCATTCCGGGCAGCGCAGGACTTCGTCCGCTGGTGCGGCGGCGATCCGCTGCATCTCGCCACGGTCGATCTCGATCCGGCAGGCACCGCACCGGCGGCCCTGCAGCAGCCCGGCCCCCGGCCCGCCGTGGCCGCGCTGGCGTTCGTAGAGCGCGACCAGATCGGCGTCGAGCCTTCCGGTCACTTCACTGCGGCGGGTCGCGAGTTGATGGCGGGACCCGTCGATCGTCACCAGCGCAGCATCGCGGGCGGTGCGGGCGGTGGAGAGCTGGTCGGCGAGTTCGTCGATCTTGCTCAATCGCTCGGCTTGGTCGTTCTGCAGCTCTTCGCGGCGTTCCATGATCTCGAGCAGGGAGTCCTCAAGGCTCGACTGGCGCCGCTGCAGGGTCTCCAGTTCGTGCTGCAACTCCGCGAGTTGCTTGGGGTTGACGCCACCGGAGTCGAGCATGGAACGGTCCCGGTCCTCCCGCTGCCGGACACCGTCGATCTCGCCCTCGAACTTGCTCACCTCGGCTTCCAGGTCCTCCAAGGCGATGTTCACCGTCGCCAGTCCGTCGTTCGCGGTGCGGTGTTCGGATTCGACTTCGTCGAGGCTCTTCTGCTCGGCAAGGTTCTTGGCCCTGTGCTCCAGCCTGCCGATCTCGGCGTCGATCTCGGTCAGTTCGACCAGTGAATGTTGTTGCGCGACTTCTGCCTTCATACTTCTCTCTCGACGTTCCATGGATCGGTACGGATCGAACTGACCCGAACCGGAAGTGCTTCCCCGAAGTGGCCTGCCAGCACCCCGGCGGCCTGCGCACACCAGGGGTACTCGCTGGCCCAGTGTGCGACGTCGACCAGGGCGACGCCGGAGCTGCGAAGGTGCTCATCGGCCGGATGGTGGCGTAGATCGGCGGTCAGGTAGGCCTGCACCCCTGCGGTCGCGACGACGTCGAGCAACGAATCACCAGCACCGCCACACACTGCCACCTTCGATACCAGCCCATCGGGGTCACCCGCGGCGCGCACCCCCCATGACGTCGCGGGGAGTGCGTCAGCGACTCGGGCGACGAAGGCCGACAACGGTTCCGGCTCGGGCAGCGAGCAGATCCGGCCGATTCCGGTGTCGGTCGGCACCGGCGCGAGCGCGAACACGTCGAACGCGGGCTCCTTGTACGGGTGAGCGGCGCGCATCGCGGCGAGGACCGCGGTGCGCGCACTCGCTGGTGCGATGGCTTCGATGCGTTCCTCGGCCACCTGCTCAACCGAGCCCACGCTGCCGATGGCCGGCGACGCACCCTCGAGTGGGAGGAACTGTCCGGTGCCCGAGACGGTCCAACTGCACTGCGAGTAGTCCCCGATCTGGCCTGCACCGGCAGCGAAGATGGCAGCCCGCACCTTGGCGGCGTTCTCGGCGGGAACGAAGATCACCCACTTGTCGAGCCGACTCGACTCGACGGCGGGTGCGAGCACGCGCTCGACGTTCACGCCGAGGGCCGAGGCCAACGCGTCCGAGACCCCCGGCGAAGCGGCGTCGGCGTTGGTGTGGGCGGTGAACAGCGCGCTGCCCCGACGGATCAGCCCGTGCAGCAGGCCCCCCTTTGCCGTGTCGGCCGCCACCGTGTCCACCCCGCGAAGGAGCAGCGGATGGTGGGCCAGCAGCAGTGCTCGGCCTTCCACCTCGGCGGCCACCGCGGCAGTCGCGTCGACGGCGACGGTCACCGACTCGACGGGTTCTGCCGGGTCGCCGCAGACCAAACCGACGGAATCCCAGTCCTGGGCGAGCCGCTGCGGGTACGCCGCGTCGAGCACGTCGACGACGTCGCCGAGCCGCACGCTCACCGGTTCACCCTTGCCACATGACGACAGTAGTGCGCGAAGGGACGGGCCAGGCACGGGGACGACCGGACACATCGGGGACAATGCAGGGGTGAGCGCACAGTTGGTGATCTTCGACCTCGACGGCACCCTGACCGATTCCGCCCTGGGAATCGTGTCCAGCTTCCGTCACGCGCTCGGCGAGATCGGCGCACCCATTCCCGACGGCGATCTCGCGGGCCGCATCGTCGGGCCGCCCATGCACCTCACGCTGGCGTCGATGGGCCTCGGTGATCGGGCCGACGAGGCCATCGCCGCCTATCGTGCCGACTACACCACCCGCGGCTGGTCCATGAACAGCGTCTTCGACGGCATCCCCGCGCTGCTGGACGACCTGCGCGCGGCGGGCGTGCGCCTGGCCGTTGCCACCTCCAAGGCCGAGCCCACCGCCAGGAGGATCCTCGAGCACTTCGGACTGGACGGTCACTTCGAGGTGATCTCGGGTGCCACCATCGACGGCACCCGCTCGTCGAAGGCCGACGTTCTCGGCCACGCACTGGCTAAGCTGCGGCCGCTGCCCGACCGCGTGATCATGGTGGGTGACCGCTGGCACGACGTCGAGGGCGCCGCAGCGCACGGCATCGACACCGTGGTGGTGGAATGGGGTTACGGCGCAGGCGATTTCGATGGCCCGGGCGTCGGGTACCGGCACGTGTCGTCCGTTGCCGATCTTCGCGAGGTGCTCGGTGTCTGAGCACGGCGGCGAACTGCACGTGACGTTCATCTGCTCGGGCAACATCTGCCGGTCGCCGATGGCGGAGAAGATGTTCGCCCACCAGATCGACGAGCGCGGCCTGGCCGGCGTGGTCCGGGTGACGAGCGCGGGCACCGGCGGCTGGCATGCCGGTGACTCGGCCGACGAACGTGCCGGTCACGTGCTGCGCGAGCACGGTTATCCGGCTGCCCACGAGGCCGCTCGGGTCGCCGAGGACCACTTGGCCGCCGACCTGGTGATCGCGATGGGGCGCAATCACGTGCGGATCCTGCGTGATCTGGGCGTGCCGCCGGAACGGCTCCGCATGCTGCGCTCATTCGACCCGCGTTCGGGGGCACATCCGCACGACGTCGAGGATCCGTATTACGGGACGCACGACGACTTCGAGGACGTGTTCACGGTCATCGAGGCATCGCTGCCCGGGTTGCACGACTGGGTCGACGAGCGGCTCGCCAATCGGGGGATGGCCGGCTGATGGGCAAATTCGCCTTTCTCCTCAAGCCCCAGTGGCTGGCGCTCTACGTGATCGTGATCGCCTTCGCCTACCTGTGCTTCACCGTCCTGGCGCCGTGGCAACTCGGCAAGAACACCAAGACGTCCCGCGAGAACAGCCAGATCTCCTACTCGCTGTCCGCCGATCCGGTGCCGGTGACCGACTTCCTGCCGCACCAGGATTCGGCGGCCCCGAACGATGCGTGGCGACGGGTCACCGCGACCGGCCGGTATCACCCGGACGCCCAGGTGCTGGCCAGACTCCGGGTGGTCGAGAGCGAGCAGGCATTCGAGGTGCTGGTGCCGTTCACCGTCGACGGCGGGCCGACCGTGCTGGTGGACCGCGGCTACGTGCGTCCGGTACCGGGTTCGAATGCACCCGAGATGCCTGCGGTGCCGCAGGGACCCGTGACCATCACCGCACGGCTGCGCGATTCCGAACCCGTCGTCGAAGGCAAGGAACCGTTCCGCCAGAACGGGGCGCAGCAGGTGTACTCGATCAACACCGGCCAGATCGCCGCGCTGACCGGGACGCCGTTGGCCGGCTCATACCTGCAACTCGTCGCCGATCAGCCTGGCGGCCTCGGCGAGATCCCGTTGCCGCACCTGGACGCGGGCCCATTCCTGTCCTACGGCATTCAGTGGATCGTGTTCGGGATCGTCGCACCGATCGGGGTTGGCTACTTCGTCCTGGCAGAGGTCCGCCAGCGCCGCCGCGAGAAGGCCGCGGCCGGTCCTGCCCCTGCGGGAAAGCCGCTCACCACCGACGAGAAGCTCGCCGACCGATACGGCAGGCGGAGCTGACGCCGACCGCGCACACCACCGCGCACACCACCGCGAGCGCCTGAACCGCCCGCGACAACCGCACCGAGGCGCGCAGATCGGCGGGCTCGGGAGCCCGACCGTCACCGAGCGTCGGCCGCATCTCGAGTCGGTGCGCGTACTGCGTCGGCCCACCAAGGCGGACCCCCAGCGCGCCGGCGAACGAGGCCTCCGCCACCCCGGCGTTGGGGCTGGGATGCTCGGCCCCGTCACGGCGCCAGGCCGCCAACGCCC
Source organism: Mycobacterium sp. (assembly GCA_025963195.1). GTDB lineage: Bacteria > Actinomycetota > Actinomycetes > Mycobacteriales > Mycobacteriaceae > Mycobacterium. Next base: position 10,804 of record JAOPVF010000154.1, read on the forward strand.
GCCCCGGCGAGCCGCCGACGAGCGGTGCGCACGCCGCCACCAGCAGACCCGTCACCCGGGCCGGCAGGTAGTTCATCACGTCGTCCAATCGTGCAGCGGCCCAACCAAACCGGTGGTAGCGCGGCGACCGGTGGCCGATCATCGCGTCGAGCGTGTTGACGCCGCGATAGACCAGCAGCCCGGGAACGCCCGCGAACGCACCCCAGCACAGTGGTGCCACCGCGGCATCGGAGGTGTTCTCCGCCACCGACTCGAGGGCAGCGCGGGTCAGACCGGCCACGTCGAGCGCCGCGGGATCGCGCCCGCACAGCGACGATAGGAGCTCACGTGCCCCGTCGACGTCGTCGCCGTCCACCTTCCCGGCCATGTCCGCGCCGGTGCTGACCAATGACGTCCCGCCGAGTGCGACGAACGTCGCCGCGGCGGTGAGCACCGCGGTCCACCCGGCGCCCCGCCGCGCTGCGGCCCTGTCCGCGGCGATACCCGACACCGCCAGAACACCGACCAAGACACCGGTGTGCACGACACCCGCCGCGCGTCCATCGGAATAGGTGCGCCGTTCGAGGGCGGCCGCGCCACGCCCGAACGCCGCCACCGGATGACCGCGGCGTGGGTCGCCCAGCAGCAGGTCGGCCGCGTAGCCCAGCGCGAGACCTGCCGCCCGGCCGCGACATGTCGGCGCAAACACTCCGGCAGCGTCTCACGAGGTGGTGTACTCGACGCCATGAGGCTGGGGCCCCCGAGACGGCCTACCCGCGTGGTGCACCTGCTCAATCCTGTGGCGGTGCTGTTGCCGGCGGCCAACGTGATCATGCAGCTCGCGGCGCCTGCCGTGGGTTATGGCGTGGTGGAGAGCTCGGTGGACAGCGGCAATGTCTATCGGCATCCATTCAAGCGGGCCCGCACCACCGGCACCTACCTCGCGGCGGCGACGCTCGGCACCGACGACGACCGGGCCCTGATCCGCTCCGAGGTCGACAAGGTGCACGCTCTGGTGCGGTCGAATGTGTCGAGTCCGTTGTCCTACAACGCCTTTGACCCAAACCTTCAGCTGTGGGTGGCGGCGTGCCTGTACCGCTACTACGTCGACATGCATGAGTCGCTGTACGGACCGCTGGACGACGAGGCGGCAGACGCGATCTACCTCGACGCCCGCAAGCTCGGCACCACACTGCAAGTGCGCGAGGCGATGTGGCCTGCCGACCGCGCCGCGTTCGACGAGTACTGGAAGCGCTCGCTGGACCGGCTGCAGATCGATCCACCGGTCCGCGAGCACCTCCACGGGGTCGCGGCGTTGGTGTTTCTGCCTGCGCCGCTTCGTCTTGCGGCGGGGCCGTTCAACCTCTTCGCGACGACGGGCTTCCTGCCTGCCGAGTTCCGGGAGCACATGGGGTTGTCGTGGTCGACGGGCCAGCAGCGCCGGTTCGACTGGCTGCTGAGCGGTCTGCGCGTCGCCGACCGGGTGATCCCCCGCGACCTGTGGATCCTCGGATATCGGCTCTACCTGTGGGACATGCGCTCACGCGCCCGCCGAGGCCGACGGGTGGTGTGACGGCTTCTTCTTCGGAGTTTCCGCCGACTGCTTCTTCGGCGTGTCCGAGGACGGTGTGTCCGCCATGTTCGCGGACTGTGCATCAGCCGCGGGAGCAGTCTCAAGCGTCGAAACCGCTGCGACATCCTGGGTGACGGCGACCGGCGGCGTCCGGAGCACGGGTGTCTGGAGTACGGGTGTCTGCATCACGGCCGACACCGTGGCGGTATCCGAGGTCGGCGCGGGCTGGGTCGCGGTGGGCAGGGTCGCGAGTGACCGGACGACGTACGCCGCGGGCTTCCACGTGCCGTCAGCGCGGATCAGGCCCAAGCTGTCCTCGGGAGTGGCGCTGTCCGTACCCGCCGCCGCCGTGTCTTGCAGCGTGTATATGAACGCCGGGCCGGTGTAGCCGATGGTCCGCCACGTCGTCAGCATGTCCTGCGTATACGCCGCTTGCTGTGCCTCACCAGCCACGGACGACGGCTCGCCGTATTCGCTTGCCCAGATGAGCTTGCCGGCGTCGCCGTTGGCGACCATCAGGTCGTGGATGTCGTCTAGCTGGACGATGGGGTTGTTGGGGTTGTAGGCACCCTGGGAAAAGGGCGTCGTGTACTGGTACGGGTGGAACGACAGGGCGTCGAAGTAACCTTGCGCTCCGTTCTGATACATCTCGTCGACGAACGTCACCGGGTTCAGGGTGAGGTTCTCGTAGGTGACCGTCGAACCGACGACGCCGCCGACCACTGTCGCGTCCGGGTCCGCCGCCTTGATCGCCGGATAGGCGGCCTTGAGGAGCTCCGTGTAGCCGGCCGGGTCTGGTTGCGGCCCATAGTAGGTCGCGGCGTTGGGTTCGTTCCAGATCTCGTAGGCGCCGACCTTGCCCGCGTAGCGCTGGGCAGCAAGTCCCGCGAACGTGCCGAAGTCCGTCGGCGACGCGGGATGGCCGTACACCCCCGGTGCACTGGGATCGTTGGCCCACCCTGGTGTGGTGGTGATGACGGCGAGGACACCCATCCCCCGCGCATCCGCGGCATTGATCATGTAGTCGGACTGCGACCAGTTGTAGTAGCCGGGAATCGGGTTGATGCCCGCCCAGGGGATTCCGATCCGAACCGTGTTCACGCCCATCGCCTGCATCTCGTCGAGCGCGGCGTCGACCTCGGCAGGCGACGCGAAGTACAGATCGGAATCCGCGATGCCGATCGTGGTGTTCGACTCGTCGATGGCGGCCATCTGCGCGACGTCCATCGTGACCGTCCGCAAACCCGACGACAGCGTCGTCACTCCGAATGCGGAT
>JAOPVF010000182.1 GCA_025963195.1 Mycobacterium sp.
GCAACGGGGGTCTCGGTGATCAGCAGACCTTGGTCGGCGGCTTCCAGGCCTCCGACGGTTCGCGGTGGGGTCGCCCGGTCGCCGCAGCGCTGGGACCGGACGGCGCGGTGTACGTCACCGACGACTACGCCGACGCCATCTATCGGCTGGCCCCACCCGGGCGCTGACACACCCGTGCAGCATTAGCAAATAACTTCGCGGGCAACGCAATTCGTCTGTTGCACGATCGTGATGCAGCTGTGATGAAAGTTCACAGTGAGTTAACTGTGAATATTGTGTTCTCATCGGGTAGGGATCAGCCGAAGGGACGACAGTGCCGAAGACTGCCGCAAAGTTTCGACGGTTCGGCGCGTGCGCGACGACGTTGGCGCTGTGCGCCGTCCTGGCAACGACGATGGGCGCCCCCACCGCGCGGGCGGCCGACGGTCGCGAACTCCTCGCGAATGCCATTGCGGCAACCCGCGGTCAGTACCTGGTCTACAACTTCGGCGGTGGCAACGCCGCACCGATGCTCAACGCCGGCGGCTCCTGGTACGAGATGAGCAGCGGCGGACACTTGATGATCATCAAGTCCGCGTCACAACGGCTAACTCCCCGACTCCTCGTCGACTCGCACTCCGGCTACCAATCCCGCTGCGAGCGGACCCCGGGCGCGCGCACCAATGAAGGCCTGTTTCAGGCGTCCGAGACCTACTCGCCGCTCCAGGCGTGGCAGGCACTCGGTCAGCCGACCATCGCGATCAACGCGAATTTCTTCGACATCCGTGGGCAGAAGGGCGGTTCCTGGAAGACGACGGGGTGCAGTTCACCTCTCGGGGCCTGGGTCGACAACACCCGCGGCCAGGGCCGGGCCAATGTTGCCGTCACCGGCACCATCGCCTATGCGGGCAAGCAGGGCCTGTCCGGTGGCGATGAGACGTGGACTGCGCTGTCGACGATGATCCTTCCCGTCGCGGGCGTGCCCTTCGTCGTATCTCCAAGGGCGCCCGACGATTACGACGCTGCCTCCCCCGTGATCCAGGGCCTGATGGACAAGGGCACGCGGTTCGTCGCGGTCAGCGGTCTCGGGTTGCTGGCGCCGGGCGACACCGGGCAGATGAACGACGGCGGTCCGAGTGCGGCCCGCACCGCGCTCGCCTACGCCAGGCAGAAAGACGAGATGTACGTCTTCCAGGGCGGAAGCTACACCCCCGACCAGCTCCAGGACCTGTTCCGCGGACTGGGCAGCGACTCCGCGATCCTGCTGGACGGTGGCGGGTCGTCGGCGATCGTGCTGCGACGGGAGGCCGGCGGCATGTGGGCGGGCGCCGGGGTGCCCAAGGGCTCCTGCGACACCTACCAGGTGCTGTGTGACTCGCGCGAGCGCGCGCTACCCAGCTGGCTCGCCTTCGCCTAACGTCCTCAGGCCGCGTTGCTCGACGATCCGGCGCTCGACGCTGCCGCACCGGCGGGTTCGTCCTTCTTCGCGCCTTCATCCTTCTTGCCGCTCTCGGACGCACCCGTCTTCTCGCCCGGCTTGGCGTCCGTGGACGCGTTCGGGCTGTTGCGCACCACGTTGAGCGACGGCTTGTCCTTCTTGGGCGTCTTGTCGGTGCTGCTCGACGTATCGGCGCCGGGCTTGCCGTCCTCGTCGGCCTTGGCGTGCTTCGGCGTCGAGTCCTTGGCGGCCGGAGGCGCATCGGTGTCGGGCTTCGCGTGCTTCGGGCCCGTCGAATCGTCGGTTCCCGCTTCGGATTCCGTCGTCGCCGGCTTTTCGACCGGCTTCGTAGCGGGGTCCTCCGCACTCGGCTTGGTGACGGGTCCGGTGACAGTGGTATCGGTCTCGGTGGCCGGCTTCTCGACCACCGTCGGATCCTTGACCGTGGTGTCCGTGGTGGCGGTCGGGTCCTTTACCGTCGTCTCCGTGGTGGCGGTCGGGTCCTTTACCGTCTCGCCTGCGGCGTCGGTCGTGGCCGTCTTCTCGGAATCGGCTGCCGGAGTGGCGGTTTCGTCGGTTGCGCCGCCCGAGATCGACAGCCGGGAGAACGCGGCCTTCGCCTCGGGGATCGAGGAGGCCGTCTGGTTCGACGTCGCCAGCGGGGCCGCAGCCGCACCAATGCCGAGTCCACCGAGGATTCCGCCGAGCAGCCCACCAAGTCCACCGAGGATGTCGCCGAGGCCGCCGAGCGGATTCGTCGCTCCCGAACCACCGGACGCTGGCGCACCGCCGAGGACCCCGCCGAGCCCGCCACTGAGCAGTCCGTTGAGCAGGTTGGAGAGCACGTTCGGCGTACCCGGCGTCGGGTTGGCGCTGAAGAACTCCTTGGTGAAGCCGCCGACCAGCTGGTTGACGACGTCCCCGAGCACCCGACCGTAGTCGATGTTGGCGAAGGAGAAGAAGGGCGTCTCCGTGCCTGCGTTGGTGAAGTCCCTGGTGTAGGTGCCGTCGGGGTTCTGGACCACGTTGGCGTAGCCGATGTTGATCAGCGTGTTCAGTGCCGGGGCAAGCGCATTCGCCAACTTCATGGGGATGGCGGCCAGTGGCGAGAGACCCACGATGTTCAGGAAGTCGGAGGCCAGGTACAACGGCTCCAGCATCGGCGATGTCGCCGAGTGCAGCGTGACGTAGACGTTGAGCGACAACGGCTTGTTCAGGTCCAGGGCGTCCTGGACCAGATCGTCGACCTGACCGAGGATCTGGTCGCCAAGACCGTCGAGGCTCACCCCGCGAAGCATGTAGGTGGGCAACAACCCGGCCGCGAGGTTGTTCGCGAGCGTGAACGGATTCGGCCAGGACGCCAGGTCCGACAGCGGCTGGTACTCGTAGGTCGCATCGATCAGGATCGGCAGCACGTTCGCCGCGCCCAACTCGATGCCGGTACCGAGTACGGGAACGCCCGTCCCGTCGTTGGTCACCTGGGTGGTGGGATTCACGGTGTTGATGCCGAACAACGAGGCCAGTGCCCCGAACCGGGCGAAGGCGCCGCCATCGGGGCGCGCCGGGTTGTTGATCAGCACCAGCGGGAGGATCGTCAGGCTGCCGAGCAGCGGGTCGAGGCCGGCGTACGCCGAGCCGCCCGGCTGATACTTCAGTTGATCCAGCACCTGCTGGTAGGCCGTCGCGGCGGCGAATGCGCCAAGTCCGCTCCCGACCGTGGGAATGACGCGGAGGTCGATGACGTCAGGGAGTTGGCTGGTCAGTGGATCGGTGATGCGACCAATCAATGCGGCCAGCTGAGTGATGAGGGGCCCTATCACGGGGATGGGGAGCCCGCTGTTCTCCAGCTTGCCGAGCACGATGTCGAGCACGCCGTCGACGCCGAGCTTGAGGTAGGGGGTGTTGTTGATCTCGTTGGCCACGCCGTTCGGGGTGGCCGGCAGCCATCCGAGGTCGAGGCCGAGCAACTTGAGCCCGGTGAACAGGTCACCCGTGGTGATGACGTTGAGGCCGGGCACGGCCAGACCCGCGAGGTTGAGCGGATCGGCCAGATCCAGCCCCAGCAGGGTCAGGAGTCCCGTCAGGGTGCCGTTCGCGATCTCGGTTATGCCGAGCAGGTTCAGGATGCCGGTGAGGAGCGTAACGTCCCCGCCCGTCAGGGACCCGAGCACCGGCCCCAGGATCGGAAGGTCAAGCGAGAGGGCGGCCAGGATCCCCGGAAGCAGGTTCGCCGGGAGATCGGCGAGCAAGGTCTGGAGCAGGTGCTTGGGATCGATGCCGACCGCCTGCGCAAGGCCGGTCAGGTTGATCCCGTTGATCACGGCTCGGGCGATCTGGTCGGTGAGGGCCTGGCCCCCGCCGTAGATCTGGCTGCCAAGGCCTCCGGTGAGGTCGGGCACCTGATCGTGGTTCGGCAGCAACCTGATGGCCGCCGCCAGGTCGACTGGTGTTTGGACGACTTCCGAGTGCACCGTTGCTGGCGGTGCGGCGATGTTGACCGTCAGCGCACTCGCCGTTGCGGTAGCCGCGCTCAGGATGGCGATCCGCCTAGCCCTTGCGCCGAACTTGCGATGCTTGCCGGCCATCTGACCAGTCCTTTCCCCGAACATGTCGCCCATTTGCGTGGACGTTAACACTTACGCAGGCGCCAATACTAGAAATTGCTGGCAATTTTCCTTCGCAAGAACGTGCAGCTCCCGTGTCGCCGGGATCAGCGCCGCCACAACGAGGTTCGGTGATCGTCCGGCCCGCAAACATCGCCCGCCGAGGTTCGCGGTACTTCGCTTAGATGGGCTCATCGTCTGGCGGCGCAGGTGGTGGCCGGAGTCCCGCGCACGCAGATGAGCCTGAGGCTGGGTAAACTTATGACGATAACGTCAATTATTCGGCGACCAGTGCGCTTCTGGCCGCTGAACCGGTCTGCGCGGCATAGCCTGCGCCGAACAGCACGACGTGCGCCAGCAACGGATACAGCTGGTGCAACCCGATCCGTTGACGCCAGCCCACCCGCAGTCTTCGCCGCTCCTGATACCCGTCGATGACGGCGTCGAGGAAGGGACAACCGAACAGCGCCAGCATTGCTAGGTCGGTCTCCCGATGACCACCGTGCGCAGCCGGATCGATCAGGACGGCGCCGTCGGCGGTCCACATCACGTTGCCGCTCCAGAGGTCGCCGTGCAGTCGTGCGGGCCCGTCGTCGTCGTCGAAATCCCCGCGGCTGCACCTCGCGATCACCGACTCGACATCAGCACTGACGTCTACGCTCAACCGTGGCGCAGCCAGTTCTGCCATGGGCGCGAGCCGCTCGGACGCGTAGAAGGCGCCCCACGTCGGATGGCCCGTCAGCGACATTGGTAGCGGCTGATGCAGCGGGCCGAAGAAGCCGGGTCCGGTCCAGCCCTCTGGCGGCGCACCGAACGCCGTGGCACCGGCATCGTGGGTGTGGGCCAGCTCCGCACCGAACCGGTGGGCCGCTGCGCGCTCGGGCGCTACCGATAGCAACCGCTGCAGGGTCAGACTGGTCTCGTCGTGATCGATGACCCTGGCGCAAGCCGCTCCGCCCTTCGCGGCCGCGAGCCACGTCAGACCGGCGACCTCGCAGGCGAAGAACCCGGGGGGTGCCGCCGGCCCACGCTTGACGAACGTGGGGCGAGCGGAGCGACGGGGAAGGGACACCTCCATGTATTCCGGCTACGGCTGTCCGGAGACCTTGCGCAGCACTCGGTCGCGGATGGCCGAGGGCAGGTTGCCCATCAAGGCCACCTGGGCCTTGGGGCCGGCGCCGACGACGTAGCGGGCGCGGGGCCGGCGCGCGGTGAGTGACTTCTCGACCACGGCCGATACCTTGGCGGGATCCACCGCCATCCGCTGCGCCATGGGGACCATCGTCTTCATGCCCGCGATGTGCCTGGCGTACAAGACGCGCTGCTCGGGCGTAAGCGCGGCTTCGGCGTCGGCGACCATGGTGTCGGCCGTGCGCCACATGTCGGTGTCGGTCTGCGCGGGTTCGACGATGACCACCGGAATGTGCCACGGCCGCAGCTCCATTCGCAGCGCATCGGCGGCAGCCTCCAGCGCGAACTTCGACGCGGAGTACAGGCCGACCATCGGCATCGACAGCCTGCCGTTCACGCTCGAGATGAACACGATCCTGCCCCGCGACGCCCGCAGCCGCGGCAACACCGCCCGGGTCACCGCCATCTGCCCAATGACGTTGACCTCCAACTGCCTTCGCCAGTCATCGGTGCCGAGGGCTTCGATCGGGCCGCCGACGGCGATGCCTGCGTTGTTCACGAGTCCGTCGAGACGCGCGGGCAACGAGTCGGACAGTTCGGCGACGTGCGCGTCGTTGGTGACGTCGAGGATCACGGCCTTGATCCGGCGTGGATTGAGCGCGGTCATCGCGGCGGCGTCCGCGTCGCTGCGTACCCCGGCGATGACGTCCCAGTCGCGCCCCGCGAGGTGCTCGGTGATCGACCGGCCGATGCCCCGGCCGGCGCCGGTGACGAGTACGGAAGGCATCACTCAGGCTAACCCTGGTCAGCGGGCACCCTGGCGGGCCCCAACCCGAAGATCGCGGCACTCGCCGCGACCACGACGCCGGCCAGTGCGATCACCGGTGCGACGGCGAACCTCGTCATGGTCGCACCGACGACCGCACCGGCGAGCATCGTAAGGACCACCCCGTAGCGCAGCTTCTCCCGCCGCCCGGTGCCACCTGCCAATCGGCTGTCGAACCCGATGCCGACGATGGTCTGTGTCAGCACGGTGGTACTGAGCTCCTGGATGCCGAACTGCCGGGCCGCCGCGTTCTGGCTGCCGAACGAGACCGCAAGTCCGGCGATGATGATGAGCCGGTCGTAGCCGTCGTAGGCCAACACGCCGGTGCCTGCCAGGATCGACAGGGTCATCAGGATCAGCACCTCGATGCCGAGGGCAACCGTCAGCCATCGGCGCACCTTCGTGTCGAGGTGGCGCGCCAGCCGTCCGCCGAGCACCGTGCCTGCAAGAAAGCTGACGAAGGCCACCACCGCAGCGGTCAGGTCGATGACGGGGTGCTGTGCGAACCAGAAACCAAGGAAGATCACGTTTCCGGTCATGTTCGCGACGAAGACGTGGCCGAGCACCAGAACGCTGATGGCGTCGACGAGCCCGGTGGCGAATGTCAGCAGCATCAGCGCTACGACCGTCATCCGTTGCGACACGGGCGATTCGACGGCCATGGCGGCGTTACAGCTTGGGCGTCAAGTCCAGCGACGTGACCGCCGACATCTTGGTGATCAGCCACTCCCGGTTCCGCAACACCATCGTCAGCCGGTAGGACAGATACCGCAGGGACGGGATGCCCTTCGTCACCGGGCTGGTGGCCACCGAGTTCGTGTACACGATCGCCGACGCCTCCGTCGGCGTCAGCGACTCGACTGCCGCGCCGAGCACCTGCGTGTTGTTCGTGACCTGGGCCTGCTTGTTCGTCTCGACGATGGCATCGATGTAGCGGCGGTACTCGGCGGCGAAGTCGCCCGAGAGGAACTTGCCCGCACGATCGGGAAGCGCGTCCATGTCCTCGGGGGTGTAGGTCCACAACGTCGTGATGGCCGTGGCCGCAGTCTCCGCGACGTCGTACTTGATCTGCGCGGTGGCCCGATCGGTCAGGTAGGGCTGCACCGTGGAGCCTGCGAATGCCGTTGCTCCGACGAACAGGATGCCCGCGACGATCGCCGCGACCTTCAGCGCCCGGCCCGCGGTCCGGTGCGGAACCAGAACAGCCTCGGTATCGGATTCCTTTGTGTCCGTGCCTGATTCGAGTACTTCGGCGGAGGATTCGGCTACTTCGTTCTCGTCGGTTCCTTGGGCGACCGGGTGCTCGGCCGTCTTCGGTCGGCGCCACGGGAAACGGCGACGCGCGGGTGCGGGCTCGACGGCCGCCTCGGTGGCCGCTGGTTCCTCGGCGGCGGTCTCGGTGGCAACGACCTCCTCGCCGGCCTGCTCCGAGGGGCCATCCTGCCCCTCCTGACGCAGCTTCTGCCTCGGAAGGCGGTGACGCGTGCGTGCCGACTTCCCTTGCGGCACTGGAGCGGCGGCGTCGGTGGTCAGATCACCTGAATCAGTTGGCTGATCTTCCACTGCTGTCCTTCCTCGATCGTCGTGACCACCCAGCGATTGCCGCTCTCGATGGTCGACTTCCCGTCCGGACTCGTGGTGCTGACCTTCGTCGCCACCAGCACGTCAGCACCGCCGTTGTCGTTCCACCGCTGGACCCCGGCTTCGAGAACGGCCCCGGTGGTGGGTTCTGCGCGTGCCACCTGGACGACGATCTCGTTCATTCTCTCCTTGAACGACTTCGCGAAGTCGCCGGTGCCCTGCGCAAGGACGCGGTCCGCATAGTCGTTGGCGTGGAACGGGTCCAGCGACGTGTAGCTGGTCATGAACCCGCGGACGTAGTCGAGTACCGACGCATCCCGAACCTGGGTGCGGCGGTAGCTCTCGTGGCCCACCGCCATGAAGATGCTCGCGGCGAGCGCCGCCGCGACGACGAGCACGGCCAGCGTGGTCGTCAGAGGAAGGCCCCATCGAAACGGCTGTTTCCGTGGGGGAGCCGTGAAGTACCCGTGGTCGGCGGTGTCGACCTGCCTGCGCGGGCTCATTTGGCGGGCTCGTTCGTCATGGGCTTCTTCAGAACGGTGAGGTTGGCGACGCGCCAATGGCCGTCACCGGCCCGCTCGAAGTCCACCCGAACGGTCGCGGTGATGAACTTCAGGCTCTGCGCGTCCGCGCCTCGCTGTCCCTGGAGCGCCACCAACATGGCGGCCTGCTTCGGTGAGGCGGACAGCACCGCGCTGCTCACGGCCCAATACTCATTGGCGGTGGCCCCCGCCTTCTGGACGGCCTCCTGCTGGCTGACCAACTGTGGCCGGTACCCGTCGGTGGCCAACGCCTGCGCCCTGGCGAAGTCGTCCTTCAGCGTCGCGGTGCCGTAGCTGAGCATCTGCTCGACCATCCGGGGACCTTGCTCGGCGATCTCCGTGCGGGTCTTCTCGACGGCGCGATCGTGTCGGTACACCGTCTGATAGCCCAGCCCACTCCCCGCAACGCAGAGCAATGCGGCCACCAGGAACACGATGCCTGCGGTCCGGCGGACGTTGCCCTTGGCGGGTTCGACGGTCCTGGCTTCGGTGCGCAGCAGCAGATCCGCGAAGGTCCGATTCCGAGCGTCCCACAATGGCCACAGCCATCCGACGAACAGGCTCGCCGTGTCAAGCAGGTGAGCGAGATCGCGGAGTAGCAGCCGGGCGACGCCTGCCGGGGCGTCCGACCGGGTCGCGATGCGGATGCCGAACAGTGCGCGGCCGAGGCTCCACCCGGTCAGCACCGGCAGCAGCCATCGGTTCAGCACCGTCGCTGCGAAGGTCAGCACGACGACCGCCACGTACACCCACCACAGCCAGCTCCACTGCGATGTGGTCAGCGCGAGCAGCCACATCGTCGCGATCACGGCGACGCCAGGCAGCACGTCCACGGCCAGCGCACCTGCGCGCGCCGGCCAGGACGCGTACTTGATCGACTCCTGATCCGTTGCCGGTACCTCGGTCGTCGGCTCGAGCAATGCCGTCACGATGTGACCTGGTCCAGCTTGGCGACCTTGTAGGTGCCGTCGGCGGGGGCCATCTGCACCCGCAACCGGTAGCCCTGCTCCTGATCGGCCGCCTGCGAGTTGGTCACCTTGACGCGAACCGCCACCAAGACGTCGACCGAATCGTCGGGGTTGTGCCGTTCCACGGCGGCCCGCAAGTCGGATACCTTCACGTTCACGCTGGCCACTTGGTAGGCGTCGACGAGCATTCCGGCGAACAAGTTGGCCTGCACGGCGAAGTCGCCCGTCGAGCATTCGAGGATCTTCGTCTGGCTGGCCGCCATCGCCGCGGTGTCGGGGGCCTGCGTCGCAGCGACGCATTCCTTGGCGCGTGCCAGGGCGACGGCGTCGTCGCGGGCGATGGCCTCGCTCTGATCGTGGGACCGCAGCGCAAGGTATCCGCCGACGCCGACGCCAGCCGTCAGGAGCAACAGCACCGCACAGATCGCGACGAACCATCCCCGGCCCAGGTGCTCTGGACGCCGCGTCACGGCATCGTGCTCGCCCGAATCATCCGGCGCGTCGGTGTCATCCAGTGCTTCGGTTTCCTGTCCTCCGGCCACATCTCCCGGGTCGCTTCGCTCCTGCCCTCCGGTGGTGGGGTTCAGCTGGCTGGCGCCAGCATCTCCTTCCATCCGTCGTCTCCTGTTTTGTTTGAATTGGTCACGGAATACTTCGTCCCGTCGGATCCAACGATCTCACCGCTGGACGGGCTGTAGATCGCCGTCGGACCTGATGCCGGAGTGTAGATGCACGGGTTGGGCTGCTGGCCACTGCATGCGACGCTGCCCTGACCCGGTGCGGTGAGCGGGTCACTGCTCGGTGGCGGCGTACCCGGCAGCTGATCCGCAGGCAGCGGGTTCATCCCGTTGTTGATCGTCGGTGCCGGAACCACGTAGCCGGGCTTCACCGGCTGATCGCATCGCGCAGCGGGGGCCGGGCAGGTGAGGATCTGATTCGGGTCCCCGTACCACGGGTTGGTGCCGAGCGGAACGTACGGCTCGTTGCTGTGACATTCGGCAGGCGTCGCCGCACGCTTGCCTGGCACGTCGGCACACGGATAGTTACGCGCACCGCGAACCACGTTGCCCTGGAAGTCCTTCGGGATCTTGCAGTAGGTCGCCGGCGGCAGCGGCGCCAGGCTGGTGTCGGCCGGGGAACGCCACTGCGATGCCGGCAGGAAGCCGGTCAAACACGGTGGCGGCTGGCCGATCGACAGGCCGAAGTGCAGCAGACCCTCGCCATCGAAGATGGTGGCGGTCTGGGCGATGGTCCCGATCTGGGGCAGGATCACCAAGGACTGCTCGAGCCCCTTGTGATAGCGCTTGAGCATGTCGCTGATGATGGCGACGTTCGCCAGCGTCTGGGGCAGCGAGTCGCGAACACCGCTGAACACCTCGTTGAGCTGATCGGCCGTCGGGGCGGCCTGCTGCAAGCCGCTGCGCAACGCCTGGTCCTGCTCCGCCGCCTGGGACGTGATGGTGTTCAGGTTGGCCGCCCACTGCGAGATGGCGTCACCCGAGTTCACCTGGCTGTCGAGAATCGGCGTGGAGTTGTTGACGATGTCGTTGACCGGACCGAGGTTGTCCTTGAAGTCACTGGCTATCGCGGTCGTCGAATCGACGAGGCGCTGCAACGCGGGACCCAGTCCGCCCACCGCCTGCGACGTCTCGGTCAGCAGCGCGTCGATCTTCTCCTTGGGCAGTACCGCAAGGCCCTTGTTCGCGGAGTCGAGGGCGGGGCCGACCTCCGTTGGCACCGAACTTTGGGTGATCGTGGTGCCGCCCGCGAGGTACTGGCCAGGGTTGCCCGTGGACACCAGGTCCAGGTACTGCTCACCGATCGCCGACACCGAGTGCACGTTGGCGGTCGCGTCTGCCGGGATCCTGATGTTGCTGTCGATGCTCATCTCGGCGCGTGCCCCGGTCTCGGTGGGCACGACGGACGTGACCTTGCCGATGGCGGTACCGCGATAGGTCACGTTGGCCGTGGCGTACAGACCGCCCGACCTTGGCAGCTCCGCGTACAGCTTGTACTGGCCGATGCCTGCAAGGGCCGGCAGCCGCAGGTAGTACCAGCCGAGCACCACCAGGGCGATGATCGTCAGAATCGTGAACAGGATCAGCTGGATCTTGATGAAGCGGGTCAGCACTGCTCACTCCCCCCTTTCGACCAACGGACCACCGGGCACGTCGTGCGGGTTCGGCGTGAACCGCACGTCGGGGATCATCGTCTCCGGATCGCGTCCCCACGCCTGCTCGAGGGCGCGCAGCATGCCCGACACACCCGTGCCCGTGAGGAGACCGTTGTCGATGGCCGACAGGGTCAGATCGACGTTGAGCGAGACGTTGATGTAGTCACCTCTGATGACCTTCGGCACGTTCTCGATGCTGAACGGAGCCGTGAGCAGCAGTTTCAGCGCACCGACCAGGTAGGGCGAGGCCTTGCCCAATTGGACGAGCGGCCGCTGCAGGTTCTGCAGGTTGGTGTGGATGTCGGGGTTCGCCTGCGACAGCGAGTTGTCGACTGCCTTGCTGATCCGGCCCAGTGCGGTGACCGCGTCGGCGAACAGATCGCGGGTGTCGGCGAAGTGCTTGATCAACGGCGGGAATTCGGTCAGCACGCGATCCAGGGTGTCGTTGCGCTGCGCGACGATCGACAGCAGCCGGTTCGTCGAATCGATTGCGCGGACGATGTCCTGGCGCTGCGCGTTCAGCCCGGTGGTGAAAGTGTCCAACCGCCCGAGGAACTCGCGAATCTGATCCGCGCGACCCGACAGGATGTTGTTGATCTCGGTCTGAATGGTCTCGAGGTTCGGGATGCCACCACCGGTCAGGATGGTGCCGATGCTCGCCAGCACCCGCTCCGTGGTGGGGAACGACGAGGAGTTCTGCAGCGGGATGGTGTCCCCGCTCTTGAGCAGCTGGGCAGACGGGTCCGGCGGCGGGTCGAGTTCGACGTGCTGTGAGCCGAGCAGTGAGGTCTGCCCGACCTTCGCCAGGGTGTTGGACGGCAGCTTGAGGTCCTTCTGGACGTCGAGGGTCAGCGTCGCCACCCAGTTCTTCAGCTCGATCGCTCGGACGCTGCCCACGAACACGTCGGCCACCCGAACCCGGCTGTTGACGTTGAGCGCCAACGTATCCGGCATCTGGACGTAGAGCGTCATGGTGTCGGCGCCGGTGCCTGCGCCGTCCGGCATCGGCACGTTCGCGATGCCCTTCCATCCGCAAGAGGTCAGGATCAGCCCGGCGGCGAGCAGTGCCCCACCGCGGCGGACGACGGCCCTCAACTTCACACGCGTTGGCATCACCCGGCCCCCTGTTCAGCGGGCAGTGGCGGTCCCGCGGGTGCGGGCCCGGCGGCCGGAGGCGCGATGGCGCCCAAGGGATCACCGGCGATCACCCCTGGTGCGGGACCGGGAGGCGGCCCCGGTTGCGGGTACCACGGCGGCGGAAGTGGGCTGTTCTCGCCGTAGGAGTCCGGCGGGCCGGGCAGCCTGCCGTCGTTGACCCCGAACGCGTACGGCGCGGGTGGGGCCACGATGTCGGGACCGCCCATCAACTCGGACAGCGATTCCGGGGTCAGCATGTTCTGGGTCAGCGGCTGC
>JAOPVF010000186.1 GCA_025963195.1 Mycobacterium sp.
CTCGTTGCCGTACGGCGCCCAGACCGCCTGCTCCATGTACGCCTTGTCGAGTGCCGCGTACTGCTCCGTGACGCCACCGTCGCCGACCAGCTGCTTGAGCAAGTCGTTCTGCTTGGCGTCGAGGGCGGGGATGGCGACCTTCGAAAAGTTGTTGCTGTTGGTCGGCAGGATGTTCTTGCCGTTCAGCAGCGGACGGAAGAAGTCGTCGGGGTGCGGGAAGTCCTGGAACCAGTCCGCGAAACCGGTGTCCAGATCCGGCGTCGACTGGTTGCCGATCGTCGTCCAGTACACGTCGCCTGCGATCACCTTCAGCGTGGCATTGAAGCCCAGCTGGGTGAGCAGGTCGTGGTAGTACTCACCGATCCGCTTGCGGTCCGGCTCGTCGTCGGTCCAGACCGTGATGTCCTTGTCGGTCGGATTGGCTTCTGCGATCAGCGCTTTCGCCTTGTTCAGGTCAGGTCCCGGATACAGCTTGTACTCCTCGTAGCCGGGCATGCTGGGAGGCAGGATCTGTTGCGTCGGGTGCAAGCGCCCGCCGAACACTCGGTTGAGTGCCTCGGGGTCGATCGCGTAGTTGATTGCCTGGCGGACCCTGATGTCGTTGAAGGGCGCCGTCTGGGTGTTCATGAAGAAGTAGTAGGTGTTGATCGACTCCTCCATGCGGAAGCGGTCGGCGAACTTCGCCTTGACCTCGGGCAGGCGGTCGGCGTCCGGCGGATCGTGCATGAAGTCGATGGTGTTCTGTTCGATGCCGGTCACCTGTGCGCTGTTGCTCTTGTTCTGGGTGACGGTGATCTTGTCCACCTGGGCCGCCACCAGATTGCTGGCTCCGGCATCAGTGAGCGTCTTGAAGTTCGGGTTGCGCTCAATGGTCAGGCTGCGGGGCGCGTCGACGGCGGAGATCATGAATGCCCCGCTGGACGGCGGCGGCGTATTCGTCGCGTCCTTGTCGAGCGGCGTAGTCGGGGGAACCGGCGCCGAGAACGGTAGCCCGAGCAGGTCGAGGAAGGTTCCGTTGGCCTCGGTCAACTGGATCGTGATGTCACCGGTGTTGTCGTCGGTGGTGATACCGGAGATCTTGTCGGCCTTGCCGTCGGCGTAATCCGTTGCGCCAACGATGG
Source organism: Mycobacterium sp. (assembly GCA_025963195.1). GTDB lineage: Bacteria > Actinomycetota > Actinomycetes > Mycobacteriales > Mycobacteriaceae > Mycobacterium. Next base: position 1,122 of record JAOPVF010000186.1, read on the forward strand.
ATTCGAAGAACACCGAGCCGCCCGAATCGGCCTTGAACAGCCGCTCGATGGCGTAGGTGAAGTCGGAGGCCTTGATCGGCGTGCCGTCGGAGTACTTCATGTTCGACCGCAGGGTCAACTTGTACGTCTTGCCGTCCTGCGAGACCTGGGGCATGTCCTTGGCCAGGCCAGGGACGATTTCGGCGCCCGCAGCCGCCTTCGCATGCTTGTAGGTGAGCAGCGGGGTATAGACGTTGTAGAGCACCTCCCAGCCCTCGGTCGTGTACGAGAGCTGGGGATCGACGTAGTCGGGGAACGACGTCACCGTGACGTTGAGTTCGCCGCCGCTCCCACCGCCGCCGCCGCTGTCGGACCCGCCGCCACACGCAGCCACTCCGAACGCGGTCAGTGTGGTGACGGCGGCAACGGTCACCGCCTTGCGCAAGATACTCATCTGGCTCCCTAGAATTTGTGCCCCGGCGATGTCCATAACCTGTACGCCACCTGTCGGTTCCGCATTGCATCTTTTCCGAAATACCGCAGATGGCAAGTCGAGGTCACAGGATTCCACGCGGCGCCGTGCCCAGTGACCTGCGAGTTCTCGGCTCGTGAGCGGGCGCTCAGGGCCTGATTTTCGCGTCTGAACGGTTGCTGTCATTGCGAGTGAGGGGCGTCACAGGGACGGTTGGAACCGGAATTCTTACTGTTACGGGCGCAATTCGCCGGAAAATTGACACATGTGCAGGTGGCGCCGCGAGAGTAGCGGGCCGAGGCGCCGCGCCGAAACCTGCAAAAAAAGTTTCCAGAAAGGCGTGCGTGTCGGGGCCGGTGGCTGCTCTAGCCCTGAAGGCCCGGTCCGATCGATTAGTGCCCGAGCATTTCGTTGATCTTGTCGCGGTCGAGGTGGCCGGGTTTCACGCCATGGACGATGGCGGCCATCGAGGTGGAGTTGTTCAGCCGCAGGGGAAGGATGCGCTGATAGTCGGCGGACTCGTACCAGCGTGCGGCCGAATCCGCGTCGGGGAAGCGGAGGATCACCAGATCGCCGTTCCACTCGCCCTCGCGAGGGTCGATCTTGCCGCCGTGGACCAAATACTCGCCGCCGTAGGGCTTGAGGGTGTCGTCGATCTCGCGCAGGTAGCGGATGATGTCGTCGCCGAAGGTGACGTCACGCAGATAGGCGATGGCATAGGCGGGAACGTGTTCGGTCATGATTCGAATCGTCTCCCGCCCGGCGCGGCGTGTCGATTACCCACTGGGTAATGGAAACGATGACTGCGGGGACCGGCCGTGCAGAGTGGCACGGTTGCTGGAATTGTGTCGGCCCCGTATGAAACCATCGACACGGCTCCAGCCCAGCAAATACTGTCGGCAGCGACAAATTCCGGCACGACTGCCGGTTTTTCTGTACGGTGGGCCTGGTCCCAGTTAAGATCAGCACCGCCTGCCCGTCGGCCGTAGGAGCCTAGTCGGGGGATACGAGTTAGGACTTGGAACATGACATCACGTCGTTTGAGCCGCCGCCTCGCGGCCGTTGCGGGCGGGGCAGCGATCATTGCGATGGGCGGGCTGACCGCAGCGTGCGGTGGAGGCGGCGGCGGAGGCCCGTCGAGCACGACCACCACCACGACGACGCCGTCGAGCACTGCCCCGAGCAGCGTCGCGCCATCGCCGACCGAGAAGAGCATCAATCCGACGGGTGGCAACCTGTTCACGCCGCCGGTCTACGCTCCCCCGGCACCGACGCAGCCGCCCGGCGTTCACCGCAACAACTAGAAGCAAGGACTGCATACATGAACTCACAGCGTTTCGGTCGTCGCCTCGCATTGATTGCCGGCGGAGCCGCGATCATCGCAATGGGCACGCTTACCGCGTGCGGCGGCGGTGGCAAGGAAACTCCGTCGAGCACGACGACAACCACCACCACGACGACCACGTCGGCGCCCGCGCCATCGCCGACCGAGAAGAGCATCAACCCCACCGGTGGCAACCTCTTCACGCCGCCGGTGACGGCGACGCCCGCGCCGGCGGTTCCCCCCGGACAACACCCCGGCATCAACGGCGTCGGCTAGCTCCGTGTGTTCGTGGGCGCCCCGGAAGGGGCGCCCACGGCGCGCGGTCCGGTGGACTCGAGCAACTTCAGCGATGAGCGCGCGTTACTGGCCGTCGGCCCCGGTGGCTTTGACGGCCGTGGTCTGCGCTCTACTTCTGCTGTCGTCATCAGGCCTGCCGCGCACGTCGACTCCGCGTGGCCCGGCGGACATCACCGGTCCCTATGCCTCATTGCTTACCAGTTCCAGTGACCTCGGGCCGTCACGCGCAGGTGATGCGCAGCTCACCGTCACTCTGCCCGGCCCAGCCCGGCCGGCTCGGCTTCTCGAATGGTCTGATGCGCACGGTCTTTCGGTGCGATGGCGACCGGGCGAGGCGTGGGCGATCGTCGAGGGCGCCGCCGCCGCCGTCTCCGAGGCGTTCGACGTACCCGTACGCGACTACCGGGGCCGCAAGGGTCAGGTGTTCTATGCCTCGCCGCAGCAACCAGACGTGCCGGCAGCGCTGCGCGACGGCGTAAATTCGCTGGGCCGCATCCTCGGATACACACCGCACCACATGGCGACGCCGAGAATGCTGCCAACGGACGTGCCGAAGCAGGGGCTGAC
>JAOPVF010000240.1 GCA_025963195.1 Mycobacterium sp.
GCATCCCGCGTGGACCGGTGGTCGCCGCGCTGCTCGTCGAGCCGGTGATCGCCGCGGTACTCGGCGCCGTCGCGGGCGCCGCCGTCGCCGCGGTCACCGCAATCATCCTGGGGGCCACCGGGTTGGCGCCGACCGGAGTGTCATTGGCCGGGGTGCTCGCAGGTTCGGGCATCGCCGTCGGGGTGAGCATCGCGGCGGCGCTGGCCACCAGCATCGTGCCCACGTGGAACGCAGCGTCGCGCCCACCCATCCGTTCGCTCTCGAGTGGAGGTTAGGCCATGACGGCCGTACAACAAGACACCAATGACACCACGGACGCCTCCACCACGGCGGTCGACGAGAAGTCCGGCGCCGCCAAGACGCCGGTGATCGAGATCTCCGACGTGTGGAAGCTGCACAAGCTCGGCGACGAGGTCGTCAAGGCGCTGGTGGCAGCCGACCTCCAGGTGATGCCAGGCGAATTCGTCTGCCTGATGGGACCAAGCGGCAGCGGGAAATCCACGCTGCTCAACATCATCGGCGGACTCGACCGGCCCACCAAGGGATCGGTCAAGGTCGCGGGCAAGGACACCTCGAAGCTCACCGAGAGCCAGTTCGCCGCACTGCGGCACGACACCATCGGCTTCATCTTCCAGAGCTACAACCTGATTCCCTTCCTGTCGGCAGTCGAGAACGTCGAGCTGCCGCTGATGTTCGAGCCCTACGACCGAAAGTCGTTGCGCAAGAGGGCGTTGGAACTCCTGGACCTGGTCGGCCTGAGTCACCGGGTGGACCATCAGCCAACCAAGATGTCCGGAGGTGAGCAGCAGCGCACCGCCATTGCGCGTTCGCTCATCAGTAACCCGACCCTCGTCCTCGCCGACGAGCCGACGGCGAACCTGGATCACAAGACGGGGGAGACGGTCGTGCGAATGCTGCGTGACCTTTGTTCGACCATCGGCGTCACCGTTGTCGCCAGTACCCACGACCCGATTGTCGCCGAGGAGGCAAGCCGCGTCGTCCGGATGAGAGACGGACAGATCGTCAACTGACCAGGTCCCTTCGTGGGATTCGATCCGATTGGGAGATAACCGATGACACAAGAGATGGAAGCGACGCGGCCGTCCGACCGCGACGCCCTGATGACTACCGAGCTGGTCCCCGAACAGATCCTGCCCAAGGTCATGACCACATTCGGGCTCACCGCCACCTATGTGTTCATCATCTGCTGGATCACCGGCTCGTCGGTGATGGCGGCAGGCGGTTGGACCGCCATCCCGATGTGGATCCTGGGCATCCTCACCTTCTTGGTGCCTGCGGGCTTGGCCGTCGCCGAACTGGGCAACCTGTGGCCCGGCCAAGGGGGCGTGTACATCTGGGCCACCCGCACCATGGGTGAGACCTGGGGATTCATCGGCGGGTATCTGTCGTGGATACCGGTGATCCTGAATGCCGCTTCGTCGCCCGCTGTCGTGCTGCAGTTCCTGCTCTTGGCCTTCCATGCCGAGCTCGGTCTGACGCTGAGCATCATCATCCAGCTGGTCATCCTCTGGGCCGTCATCGGCCTGGCCTTAGCGAAACTTGCCGCCAATCAACGCATCATGAACGCCGTCTTCATCGTGTACTTGGCGCTGACGGCCGTCATCTTCATCTCCGGTGCCGTCTACGCGATCAACAACGGGTCGGCTACGCCGTTCAGCGTGCATGACGTGACGGTGCCCGACTTCGCGGGCGCCGGCTTCCTGTATGGCACCGTGCTGCTGTACCTGCTTGGCGTGGAGACGCCGTACAACATGGGCGCGGAGTTCCTCTCTGTGCGCAAGAGCGGGCCCAGGATGATCATCTGGGGCTCGGTGGCTCTGGTGGCCATCTACCTGCTGACCACGGTGGGCACCATGATGGTGCTGCCCGGCGATCAAATCGATCCGGTCACCGGCGTCATCGGGATGCTCGGAACGGCCGCCCCCAAGGGCGTGATGGAGGTCGCGGCGATCGTCCTGGCCTGCATCGTGTTCGTGGCCCTGGTGACTTATCAGATCGCGTACTCGCGACTGATCTTCGTCTCCGGCCTGGAGCGCCATCTGCCGCGGATCTTCACCCACCTCAACCCGCGTACCCGCAACCCGGTGACCGCGGTGCTGATCCAGGGTGTGATCTCGTCGTTGATCCTGGTCGGGTTGTACTCGCAGAGCAGCATGGCCAACGTCACCATCTTCATCCAGGGCGGTCTTTCCACCGTCTGGCTGATCTCCGGGTTCTTCTTCCTGTTCCCGGTCGTCATTGCCCGCAAGAAGTATGCCGATCGCTACGAGAACGAGAAGTTCTGGCGCATTCCCGGCGGCAGTGTCGGGGTGTGGATCACCGTGATCGTCGGCACCGCTGGCACAATCGGCGGCGTGTACTACTCGTTCGCCAAGTCGTGGATCGCGGACGTTCCGGACAGCGAGTGGATGACGTGGACCGGCGGCATTTCGCTGGGAATCATCGTATTTGGTGTGGTCGTCTACGTGTTGGGTAGGCGGTCGGCGCACAAGACAAGTTCGGAAGACGCACTGGCGCATCTTGCCGTCCTCGATCTCAAGAAGTCTGAAACCACCACCTCTGAGGGAGTCTGACGTATGACCCTGGACAGCACCACCCTTCGCGCGGACGCTACCGAGAACACGACCAACTACCCGCTCGACCCGCTGTCCGGTGCCGAGATCCAGGCCGCCGCGGCAGTCATCACGTCGTCCGAATACGCTTCGGCGACACTGAAGTTCGTAATGATCCAGCTGGCGGAGCCGGCCAAGACCGCCGAGCTGACGTTCGACGGCACGATCGACGTGCCGCGGTGCGCGTTCGCCACGATGTACGACGCCGCCGCCAAGATGATCTACGAGGCGGTCGTGGACCTCGGTGCCAGGGTCATCGAGTCGTGGAAGGCGATTCCGGGCCGGTTCCCCTCCTACCTGGTTGAGCACATGACCGGGGTGGAGGAGAAGGTCCGCGAGGACCCGCGGTGGCAGGCGGCGATGGTAAAGCGCGGCATCACCGACTTCAGCCTCGCCATGATCGACCCTTGGCCCGCAGGGTATTACGGCCAGCAGGACCACTACGACAACTCGCCACTGTTGTGCCGTCCGCTCACCTTCATGCGAGCGGCGCCGTCCGAGCACGGTTACGCGCGTCCCGTCGAGGGGCTCATCGTCACGTTCGACATGGACAACATGGAGATCATCGACATCGAGGACCACGGTGTGGTGCCGATGCCGCCGACTGCGGGCAACTACTCCGAGAAGTTCATGTTCGATCCGAACAACCGGCCTGCCTTCGCCGAGTTCCGCTCCGACGTCAAGCCGATCGAGATCACCCAACCCGACGGCCCCAGCTTCACCGTCGACGGCTGGCACGTCACCTGGCAGAAGTGGTCCATGCGGATCGGCTTCAACCCGCGTGAGGGCGTCACGCTGCACGAGGTGACCTACACCGACCGCGGCGAGACCCGACCGATCCTGTACCGGGGGTCGCTGTCGGAGATGGTGGTGCCCTACGGCGACACCTCGCCGACGCACTGGAACAAGAACGTGTTCGACATGGGTGAGGTGGGCATGGGCTTCTCGGCCAACCCGCTGACGCTGGGCTGCGACTGTCTTGGCGAGATCCACTACTTCGACGGCACCGTCAACGACTCGAACGGTGGCGCCGTCACGATCCCGAACGCCATCTGCATGCACGAGGAGGACTACGGAATCTCCTGGAAGCACACCGACTTCCGCACCGGGGAGGTCGAAGTGCGGCGCTCCCGGCGGTTGGTGGTGTCGATGATCTGCACCGTCGGCAACTACGAGTACGGGTTCTTCTGGTACTTCTACAACGACGCCTCCATCGAGGTGGAGGTCAAGCTGTCAGGGGTGCTCACCACGGGAGCCGTCGAGGACGGCGAGGTGCCGCGCTGGGGCAAGCTCGTGGCTCCTGGCGTGTACGGGCCGAATCACCAGCACTTCTTCAGCTTTCGGCTCGACATGAGCGTCGACGGGCCGGGAAACAGCGTGTACGAGGTGGATTCGATTCCGGAGCCGGACCCGGCGCTCAACCCGCACAGCAACGCGTGGATCACACAGGACACGTTGGTGGCCTCGGAGGCCGAGGGCGCGCGGGACTGGGACTGGAAGACCGGCCGGTACTGGAAGATCGCGAACCCGTCCAAGAAGAACGAACTTGGCAGTCCGGTGGCGTACAAGCTGGTGCCGAAGGAGATCGTGCCCGTGATGGTGCAGGAGGGCTCGCACATCTACGACCGCGCCCGGTTCGTGCAGCACAACCTGTGGGTCACCAAGTACGACGAGGCGGAGAAGTTCGCCGCAGGCGACTACATGTACCAGTCGGCGGACGCGCAGGGCCTGCCCGAGTTCGTCGCCGACGATGCGCCGCTTGAGGACACCGACGTGGTGCTCTGGTACACCCTGGGCGCCCACCACGTGGTGCGTCCGGAGGACTGGCCGGTGATGCCTTGTGCCTACACGGGATTCCATCTCAAGCCGATCGGCTTCTTCGACGGCAACCCGGCGCTGGACATCCCTCCGTCACCGCCGAAGGCGTGCCATCACCACTGACGCCTAGCCGAGACCGGCGAGTATCCGCCGGAGTTCGTGTTGATCGCGCTCGTTCAGTGGAGCCAGCACGCGGTCTTCGGCGGCTCGGATGCCTGCCTCCGTGCGCTTGAGCAGCGCCTTGCCCTCCTGGGTCAGCTCGGCGGGCAGGGAGCGACCCGCGGCCACCGTCGCGGGCCTGGTCACCAGGCCGCGGTCCTGCAGGCTGCGCACCACCATGTTCATCGCCTGGGGCGAGACCATGACGTCCCTGGCGAGCGCCGCGTTCGAGCTACCCGGGTGCAGCGACAGGATTCGCATGCAGATGTATTGCGGAAAGGGGAGACCCAGCGGTTCCAACACGGTGGCCGTCACGTCCGTGCGCAACCCAGTCGTCAGCCGGTGCAGAAGGTAGCCCAATGGCGGATCCTGGCCGTAGCTCATGTCAAGCATCTTGACACATATCAACTAGATTGATAAACAGGAAGCATGACTAATAATCCTTCCGACGTGTTGTTCGAATCCGCCTATCGTGGCGAGGCCGCCGAGATGGGGCTTGGCACCAAACCGCCATGGAGCATCGGTGAGCCCCAACCCGAGATCGCCGCGCTCATCGAAGCGGGCAAGGTGCACGGCGACGTGCTCGATGCCGGCTGCGGTGAGGCCGCCACCGCCATCGCGCTCGCCGAGCGGGGCTTCACGACGGTCGGCCTCGACCAGTCCGCGACCGCGATCGAACTCGCGCGCGCGGAGGCCGCCAAGCGCGGCCTGACCAACGCCACCTTCGACGTCGCCGACATCAGCGCGTTCACCGGCTACGACGGCAGGTTCGGCACCATCATCGACAGCACGCTGTTCCATTCCATGCCGGTCGAACTGCGCGACGGCTACCAGCAGTCCATCGTGCGCGCTGCCGCACCGGGAGCGTCGTACTTCGTGCTGGTCTTCGACGCCACCAACTGGCCGGTGGGCGGGCCCGCCCATCCGGTCACCGAGCAGGAACTACGTGACGTGGTGTCCAAGTACTGGGTCATCGACGAGGTTCGTCCCGCACGCATCCACGCCAACTTCTCCGGGAACGGCTTGGGTGCCGCGGAGTTTGCCGGCGAAAGCCTTCAGGACGAGGGCAACGGCCGCACGTCCGTGCCCGCCTGGCTGCTGACGGCCCACCTGGGTTAGCCGGGTCGCGGCGCCACCCCTACGTCGTCGCGCACCCGCGATGAGGCAGGATTGGTGGCGCCGCCCTCGCCGATCGCCGGGACGGCGAACGCACGCGAGGAGGAGTCCATGGGGGAGCGGGTCGTCGCGGGGGCCATCCGGCCGATGTACTCGCGCGTGCTGCTCAAGTTGGGTGGCGAGATGTTCGGCGGCGGGCAGGTCGGGCTCGACCCCGATGTCGTCGCACAGGTGGCAAGACAGATCGCCGAAGTGGTGCGCAGTGGCGCCCAAGTCGCGGTCGTCATCGGAGGCGGCAACTTCTTCCGCGGCGCACAACTACAGCAGCGCGGCATGGAGCGCACCCGCTCTGACTACATGGGCATGCTCGGCACGGTGATGAACAGCCTGGCGCTGCAGGACTTCCTGGAGAAGGAGGGCATCGTGACGCGCGTGCAGACCGCCATCACGATGGGTCAGGTCGCCGAGCCCTACATTCCGCTGCGGGCCCGCAGGCACCTCGAGAAGGGCCGCGTCGTCATCTTCGGAGCAGGTATGGGGCTTCCGTACTTCTCCACCGACACCACCGCCGCGCAACGCGCATTGGAGATTGGCGCCGAGGTGGTGCTGATGGCCAAGGCCGTCGACGGCATCTTCACCGCGGACCCGCGGGAGGACCCCAACGCCGAATTGCTCACCGCGATCACCCATCGGGAAGTCATCGATCGCGGGCTCAAGGTCGCCGACGCCACCGCGTTCAGCCTGTGCATGGACAACGGGATGCCGATCCTGGTGTTCAATCTCCTCACCAATGGCAATATCGCGCGTGCGGTCGCGGGTGAGAAGATCGGAACACTGGTCACCACCTGACGGGAGACACGTTCGGGCAAGCGATAGCGACGGGAGAAACGGACTGTGATCGACGAAACCCTCTTCGAAGCCGAGGAGAAGATGGAGAAGGCCGTCTCGGTGGCGCGTGACGACCTGTCGTCCATCCGGACCGGTCGAGCCAACCCCGGCATGTTCTCCCGCCTCACCATCGACTACTACGGGTCGTCCACGCCCATCACGCAGCTCTCCAGCATCAACGTCCCCGAGGCGCGCCTGGTCGTCATCAAGCCGTACGAGGCCGCACAGCTGCGCAACATCGAGGACGCCATCCGGCACTCCGACCTCGGCCTCAATCCGAGCAACGACGGCAACGTCATTCGCATCTCGATACCCCAGCTGACCGAGGAGCGCAGGCGCGAACTCGTCAAGCAGGCCAAGGCGAAGGGCGAAGACGCCAAGGTCACCGTGCGCAACGTCCGCCGCAAGGCCATGGAGGAGCTGAACCGCATCAAGAAGGACGGCGAGGCAGGCGAGGACGAGGTGGGCCGGGCCGAGAAGGAACTGGACAAGTCCACGTCGACCTACACCAGCCAGATCGACGATTTGGTCAAGCACAAGGAAGGCGAACTGCTCGAGGTATAGAACCTCGACAACCGATTTCCGTGGCTGACACTGACACCGCCCCGTCCAACGGAGCAGACCCCTCCCGCGAGGAGCCCAAGAAGTCGCGCGCAGGTCGCGACTTGCCTGCGGCCATCGCCGTCGGCGCGTTCCTCGGCTTCGGTGTCATTGCGATTCTGGTGTTCGCGCCCCTCTGGTGGATTCCCGTCGTAGCCACGGCCATGGCAGTCGCCACCCACGAGGTGGTGCGACGACTGCGCACGGCGGGGTATTCGATCCCGGTGGTGCCGCTGCTCGTCGGCGGCCAGGCCATGGTGTGGCTGACCTGGCCGTTCGGGACTGCCGGTGCGCTTGGCAGTTACGGCGCCACGGTCGTCGTGTGCATGATCTGGCGGCTGCTGGCAGGTGGCTTGAAGGACGTCCCCGTCAACTACCTGCGTGACATCTCCGCGACGGTCTTCCTGGCCACCTGGATTCCGCTGTTCGGAGCGTTCGGCACCCTGCTCGTCTATCCCGACGACGGCGGCTGGCGGGTGCTCTGCCTGATGCTGGGGGTGGTCTTCTCCGACATCGGCGGCTACACCGCTGGTGTGTTGTTCGGCAAGCACCCGATGGTGCCCGCGATCAGTCCGAAGAAGTCCTGGGAGGGCTTCGTCGGTTCGTTGATCTGTGGCACCGCGGGCGCCGTCATCGCCGTGACCTTCCTTCTCGACAAACCGGCATGGGTGGGCGTGCCGCTCGGGCTCATGCTGGTGATCACCGGCACGCTAGGCGATCTCATCGAGTCCCAGGTCAAACGCGACCTGGGCATCAAGGACATGGGGACCTTGCTACCGGGGCACGGCGGGCTCATGGACCGCCTGGATTCGGTTCTGCCGTCGGCCGTTGCGACCTGGATCGTCTTGACGCTGCTGGCCTGACCTGCGGGTCTTCGCGCGCGAGCCCGAGCTGTTCAGCCAGCACGCCAGCGCACCGAGCAGAAGCCCGACGCCGGTGCCGATGTCCACGGGCTGGCCGAGCATCAGCCAGGACAGCACGCCCGCGACCGCGGGGATGACACAGAACAACATCGACACCGCGGCAGCGCCGTGCAGGTTGATCGCCCGAACGTAGATCGATACCCCAAGCACCGCGTTCAGCAGCACCACTCCGGTGACCGCGATGGCGGCCCTCACCGGGTCGTGAATTGCGAAGTGCGTCGTCAGGGCGAAGACCACGGCAGGCACGAACGCCACCGCGTTCTGGATGGTGGTCGAGGCACGGAAGTCGACGTCAGCACAGAAGCGCTGCTGATAGACACCGCCCGCGGCGATGCCGATGAGTGCGACGAGGAGCAACAGCACCGCGGGGTCGACGCCCTTCTCGGCGATCAGCCGGCTCGCGCACGCTGACAACACGGCCGCGACGCCGAGCAGGAGGGCCAGAATCCGGCGCGGCGTCAGCCGGTCGCGAAGGAAGGTCGCGGCCAGCAATGCGGTGGCGACGGGGTTCATGGCGACGATGACGGCGCACAGCACGGCGGGTGCGCCGTGCTCGATCGCCACGTAGAGCGCGCAGAACTGAACGGCCTGCATGAGTAGTCCGGTGACGGCGACGTGGCCCAGCTTGCGGCCCGTCGGCCAAGCCACCCGCGCGAACTTCGCCCAGGTGCCGAGGATGAGCGCGGCGAGCCCGAACCGGAATACCAGCACGGCCATCGGAGACATCGCATTGACGGCCATGTTGCCGATCGGGTAGCCGAGGGCATAGAAGAACGTCACGGTCGACGCAGTTCTCAGCGGCATGCGGGTGGGCGTCACCGTTCCATGGTGTCGAGGGCCGACGCGCGAGTCCAACGAATATCGGCGATCATGATCGATCGTTAATCGTGATCGAATGCAAGGAATAAGGTCGACGGTGCATGCAAAAACCGTGCTCTTTGATCTGAATTGCTGATCAGAGTAGTTTGGACGGATGGCCCAGGTCCTGGACATCGCACCGCTGCGCAGCGTTGTCGCGGTGGCCGACTGTGGCGGATTTCACCGCGCCGCGACCGTCCTGCACCTGACCCAGTCGGCCGTCAGCCAACACGTCCGCCGGGTCGAGGCCGTCGTGGGTGGGCCCGTCGTGGAGAAGTCGGGTCGTGGGGTGGCGTTCACCGCACTGGGCTACCGCGTGCTGGCGCACGCGCGAACCATCCTGGCCGCCCACGACAGCGCCCTCGACGACCTTGGCGCCGCCGAGGAACGGGTGCTGCTGGTCGGTGCCACCGAGCACGGTGCGGACGTGATGCTCGCCGGCCTGACCGGTGCGCT
>JAOPVF010000249.1 GCA_025963195.1 Mycobacterium sp.
TCGAGCTCGTCGACCATGGTTCCGGTGATCATGGCGCCGGTGGCGCCGAGTGGGTGGCCCATCGCGATGGCGCCACCGTTGACGTTGAGCTTCTCGTCGGGGATGTTCAGGTCCTTCTGGAACTTCAACACCACCGAGGCGAAGGCCTCGTTCAGCTCGAACAGGTCGATGTCGTCGACCGTCAGGCCTGCGCGGTCGAGCACCTTCTTGGTAGCCGGGGTCGGGCCGGTCAGCATGATGACCGGGTCGGCGCCGCTGGTGGCCGTGGCCACGATGCGCGCCCGCGGGGTCAGCCCCTGCGACTTGCCAGCCGCCTCCGAGCCGACGAGCACCAGCGCGGCGCCGTCGACGATGCCGGAGCTGTTGCCGCCGGTGTGCACGTGGTTGATCTTCTCGACGTAGTGATACTTCTGCAGCGCCACGTCGTCGAAGCCGCCCATCGCGCCGAGGCCCTCGAACGCAGACTTCAGCTTGCCGAGGCTCTCCACGGTCGATCCTGGCCGCATGTGCTCGTCGTTGTCGAGGATCACCAAGCCGTTCTGATCCTTGACCGGCACGACGGACTTGGCGAAGTAGCCGCCCGACCATGCAGCCGCAGCCCTATCCTGCGAGCGCGCTGCGTAGGCGTCGACGTCCTCACGGGAGAAGCCCTCGATGGTGGCGATCAGGTCGGCGCCGATGCCCTGAGGCACGAAGCCGACGCTGTAGTTGGTCTCCGGGTCGGTGGCCCATGCGCCGCCGTCGGAGCCCATCGGGACGCGGCTCATCGACTCGACACCGCCGGCGAGCACCAGGTCGTCCCATCCGGAACGGACCTTCTGGGCGGCCGTGTTGACGGCTTCCAGGCCGGAGGCGCAGAACCTGTTGAGCTGGAAGCCGCCGGTGGTTTCGGGCAGCTTCGCCACCAGCGCCGCGGTGCGGGCGATGTCGCCGCCCTGGTCGCCGACCGGCGAGACGACGCCGAGGATGAGGTCGCTGATCAGGGTCTCGTCGAGGTCGGGGAAGCGGACGCGCAGCTCGTCGATCAGGCCAACGACCAGGTTGACGGGCTTGACCTCATTCAACGCACCGTTGCGCTGCTTGCCGCGCGGTGTGCGGATGGCCTCATAGATGAAGGCTTCTTCGGACATGGTGAATTTCCTGTTCGTCAGATCTGGGGACCCCTCTTATGGCAGACTAACAGCCCCTCCCAACCGGCTGGTTGGGAGGTTCTACAGCAATGGCCCACTGATGAGCCACTACGCTCGACGGCCATGACGGTGACTCGGCTCCAGCCCTACGCCACCACGATCTTCGCCGAGATGTCGGCGTTGGCCGCCCGCGTCGGCGCGGTGAACCTCGGCCAGGGTTTTCCCGACGAGGACGGCCCGCCCGCGATGTTGAAGACCGCCGAGAACGCCATCGCCGACGGAATCAACCAGTACCCACCCGGACCCGGCATCCCGGCGCTACGCGAGGCGATCGCCGCGCAGCGCCAGCGTCACTTCGGCGTCCAGTACGACCCCGACACCGAGGTGCTCGTCACGACCGGAGCCACCGAGGCGATCGCGGCGGCGGTCATCGGCCTGATCGAGCCGGGCTCCGAGGTCGTCCTGATCGAGCCGTTCTACGACTCCTACTCCCCCGTCGTCGCCATGGCCGGGTGTCATCGGGTGACGGTCCCCCTGGTCTCCGATGGCCGCGGCTTCGCGATCGACATCGACGCGTTGCGCGCGACGATCACGCCGCGAACCCGCGCGCTGATCGTCAACTCGCCACACAACCCCACCGGCATGGTCGCCACCGACGCGGAGCTCTCCGCCATCGCGGAGATCGCGGTGGCCAACGATCTGCTGGTGATCACCGACGAGGTGTACGAGCAGCTGGTGTTCGATGGCCGGCGTCACCTGCCGTTGGCCGGCTACCCGGGGATGGTCGGGCGCACCGTCACCATCTCCAGTGCCGCGAAGATGTTCAACTGCACCGGCTGGAAGATCGGGTGGGCCTGTGGGGCGCCCGAGCTCATCGCGGGGGTGCGGGCAGCCAAGCAGTACCTGTCCTACGTGAACGGTGCGCCGTTCCAGCCCGCGGTGGCCAACGCCTTGGACACCGAGGACGCGTGGGTGGCCGCGCTACGCGAGTCGTTCCAGGCCAAGCGCGACCGGCTGGCCTCCGCGCTCACCGACATCGGCTTCGTCGTGCACGACAGCTTCGGCACCTACTTCCTGTGTGCCGACCCACGCCCGCTGGGGTACGCCGACAGCACGACGTTCTGCGCCGAGCTACCCGAGCGGGCGGGGGTGGCGGCCATTCCGATGTCGGCGTTCTGCGATCCCGGCGCCCCGCACTTCGGCGACTGGAATCACCTGGTGCGCTTCGCGTTCTGCAAGCGTGACGACACCATGGAGGAAGCCATCAAGCGCCTTGGCGTGCTTCGCCAGAGTTGATCACTGCTGCTTCTGGCCCGGAATGCCTTCGTAGGCAATGTCGCCCGTCTTGAGGTTCTGCGCGGTCAGCTCACTGAGACCGTCGAGGAACTTCTGCCGCTCGCTGACGACGTGCTGGTAGGCGACCTCGACGTTGTCCTTGGTGATCGCGGGCATGATGTAGACCGGCTCGGTATCGACCTTTTCCTTCTTGACCAGCGCGTTGGTCACGGCGAGACCGGCCGACAGCTCGACGGTGCCGTTCTGCAGTGACGTGCCGATGAACTCGCCGCTCTTGACCGCATTCAGGCCGTCCTCGATGCCGTCGATGCCGACGATCGGCACGCCGTTGCGGCCGGCTTCCTTCAGCGCCTGCAGGGC
>JAOPVF010000266.1 GCA_025963195.1 Mycobacterium sp.
TGGCCAGGCCGCACGTCTTTCCGGTCAACGCTTCGAGATTCGACCGGCCGACGGACCAGGCGGGGTACTGGTCGGTCATCGCCAGCGTCAGCGAGAGCACCTCGAACACCACCAGGAGCCAGGAGGCAACGGCCAACGGCGCCTGCACGATTCGGGTCAATCGCCCGTCCGGCTCGCTGCGCTCCTCCCCTCCGGCGAAGTGGAACCACGTCGCGACCAGCAACACCAGGACGGACAGCCCGATCAGGAAGGTGGCGAAGGCGAAATGCCACTCCGGGAACTGATTCGACCATGGCACACCGAAGTTCGACACGTACCACCAGCCGTTCACGGTGGCGAACGACAGCGCCATCACGAAGACTACGGCCGCGGTGAACAGGGTGCGGTTGCGGCGCGAACGCATCGCCGCGGCGGTCACCGCGACGGCGGCCAGCGCGCCGAGGCATCCGGCAAGCCCGGCGAACACCCCGAAGTGGTGCGTCCACTTGGTCGGGGTGAACATCATCGCGAGGACCGAGATGATCGTCATGCCGATGATGCGCCGGCTCGGGCCTGCGGCGGTGCCCGGGATGCGGCCCTTGCGCAACGCCATTGCCACCGATATCGCCAAGGCCAGCAGGAGGGTCAGCACCGCGAATCGTCGCGCCACCGAGCCGTCCGGGCTGGTGGTGAACAACCGCTCATAGCGGATGTGTTCGTCGAACCAGCTCAGGCTCGGGCCCACCGCCGACTTGAACGCATTGGCCTGCAGTTCGCCGATCAACGTCTGGTCGCGGAAGATCAGGATTGCCGTGACGGTGCCCGCAGCCAGGATCGGGGCAAGCAGCGCGAGGTATCCGAACCTCGAAGTGTGGGCTGCGACAATGGTTTTCAACGGTCCGACGGCAACAAGGAGAGCGCCGATCGCCGCGACGCCCGTGGGCCCGGAGAACAGGGTCAGCGCGCCGATGATGACCGCGATCGCCACCGGCAGCAGCCTACTGGTGGCCACGCCGCGCTCGACCGAGCACCAGGTGAGCAGGATGCCGAGGGCGATGATGGGTTCGGGTCGCAGCCCGTTGTTCAGCGGCAGCCAGAACGCCAGGAAGAGCCCCGCGGCGGTCCACGCCGCGGCCCGGTTGACCTTGACCGCGTGTCCGAGTCGGGGAATCACCTCGCGGCTGATCACCCACCAACAGACGATTCCCATCAGCAGCGTCGGCAGCCGCATCCAGACGCTGGCGGTGGTGACGTGCGCCCAGAGCGCCAAGAGGTCGTAGTACCAGCCGAACGGGGACTCAGGCGTGCCGAACCAGCGGTAGTAGTTGGCCATGTAGCCGGCGTGCTCGGAGAGCCGGGCCATGGTGAGGATGTAGCCGTCGTCGGAGGTATTGGCACCGACGAAGTGCCACCACACCAGCATCGCGGTCACCAGGCCGTCCAACGGCTTCATC
This sequence comes from Mycobacterium sp., assembly GCA_025963195.1. Taxonomy (GTDB): domain Bacteria; phylum Actinomycetota; class Actinomycetes; order Mycobacteriales; family Mycobacteriaceae; genus Mycobacterium. The sequence goes on from JAOPVF010000266.1 coordinate 1,434, forward strand.
GACCACCACCGCGGCGGCAGGAAGCGTCGGTGCCGCATGCCGTCCGCGGTGTCGAGCACGTGCAGGGCACCAAGGGCGACGATCGTCATCGCCACGCCGAGGATCATCACCAGCGTCTTGAGCAACGTCGGCGAACTGCTGTAACGGGAGTCGATGGTGGCCGAGAACGTCAGCTCCGGCGGTGCGGGCCCGGCCAGGTCGGTGAACACGCCGACGATTTGCGGCCGGAAGTCGTAACCGCTGCGCTCACCGCGCAGCGGCTTGCCGGGATCATCTGCGTCCGGACCCGTGACCAGACCGACGAACTCGCCGACCACCTTGTCGGCGTGGGCGGTGAACGTCAGCCGCTGGCAGGCCGGGCTGAGTACCTGACTGAGCGGTGCGCTGACCACGGGTGTGTTGCGGACGATGACCAGCAGTTCGTTGCCGACCCGCTCGATCAGAAGCCCACGGTCGACGGCCTTGGGCGCCTGCTTCGGGACGGTGGACAGCAGCACGTTGCGCGCACCGGCCAGCCCAGCGGCCGCGCTGCAGGGGATGGTGATCTGCAGATCGGTGGCGACGTAGCCGATGAGGGGAGCATCGACGCTCTGCAGCACGCCGTTCTGCGGCCAGTTGAGCGAAGCGGTGGTCTGCGTGACCGGCAACAGGGGAGTGGCCATGGCCAGTAGTGCGCCGAGAAGCCCGGCGACGATGGCGACGAGGCGGGCGGTCCGGTGGTTGGTCACCACCGCCGTGTCTTGGACCACGGGCGTAGATGTTAGTGGCAGGGCAGGTCGCTACTTCCGAATGGCCAGCACGAACGGCCCGATGTCGGACACGTCCCAGCGGGGGTCGTCGAACAGGGCCGCGTCCAGCGCCACCTGATAGCGGCGCACGTTGGGCTGGTTGGGGTAGACGTCACTGGCCAGTCGCAGCGTGTAGGTGTCGTTGGCGCCGTGGCGCATCAGGAAGACCGTCGGCGGCTGCCACGGCAACCCGTCGAGGGACGCGATCAATTGGTCGGGCCCGGTCAGCGTGGCCCAGCCCTCGATGGCGGCGGAGCGCTCCTTGAACTGCGCGAGCGGGTTGGCGTAATGCGACGTGAGGCCTTGAAAGCCGTAGTAGGGGAGATACGAGAGGAAGCTGTAGTCGGCGGTCAGGACCACGGTCTGGTTGCGCGGCTTGCCGGTCACATGGGCGATCTTGGCGTCGATCTCGGCGTAGTACTTCTCGGCGCCGGGCGGCCTGCGGTCGGCCCGCTGGCCACTGCCGTCGGTGTCGGTGTAGGCGACCGCGATGTCGGGGCGCAGCACGTCGGGGATGTCCTGGCTGAAGGTGACGGCCCCGATGGCGCCGACGACCGCGGCGGCCGCGATGACGCGCCTACCGGTGATGGCGTCCCTACGCGCCGCGAATGCCTTGGCCGTCTCGATGAACCCGAACGTGCCCGCCGCCGTCAACAGCACGGTGAGGGCGGGCTGCAGGCGGAACGACAGCAGGGTGGTGCCCGCCAGCGTGGTGACCATGGACAGCAGCGACCAGGCGTAGACCGTGAGTACCGCGACGGTCAGCGCGCCCGCGCGGGTGGAGGTGCGTGCGCAGACCACCAGCCACAGCGTGCCGACCATGCACAGCGCGCCGAGAAGCGTGAAGCGCAGCATGGGGAACTCGAGCTGTGCCCCCGCCTCGGGAAGGTAGTGCAGCGCGGTGCCGGAGTCGGCTGCCGATCCGCTGAGCGTGGCCAGCAGCCACGGGCCAAGGCCGATCAGCCACATCACTCCCGAGATCACCGCGATGACGAGCAGTCTCAGCAGCGGCTCGACACTGCGGCGCGCAACGGCGACCACCAATCCCATGATCGCCAGCGTGAATGCGGCGTACCCGAGCAGCAGCGAGTAGAACAGTGCCGCGACGCCGAGGAACAGTCCGGTGCCGATGACGGCCGCCCAACCGCCCCCTCGCGTCGCACCCCTCAATCCCGACCAAGCCAATACGAACACCGGTGGCAGCAGCACCGTGATGATGGCCGCGTACGGCTCGGTCGATGCATAGGCCAGGGTGGCGGCGACGGTGGCAGTCGACACCGCGAGTGCGAGCTCGAAGCGAATCATGGCCGCCCACAACACCAGTGCGACGGCCGCTGCCGCGGTGATGGAGATGATCGCCCACGGTTTGAACATCTCCCATGCAGGCATGCTCGTCAGGTCGGCCAGTCGTCCGCCGAGCCAGAACCAGCCCGGCGGGTAGTAGGGCGGCAGCCCGATGTAGGTCATGTCGTGCGGAGTGGCCGAATCGGTCAGGCGGGTCAGGTACTCCGTGCGGAACTGCTGGTCGACGGAGATGCCGAACAGGTACAGCTTGGTGGCGCCGAGCGGCATCGCGAGGGTGACGACGGAGAACGCCGAAAGGAACACCACGGCCGCGATCCGTGCGAGCCACGCCCGGCCTCGTCGCCATACCCAGCCTGCGACGAGAATGCCTGCCAGGCAGGCGAACTGGCCGACCGTAGTCAGTGCATGCAACTGGTTGCTCGAGTTGAACGCAGGCCACTCGACGCGCGAGATCATCGCAAGACCGACGGCGGCGATCAGGATCGCCACGACCTTGGCGGCCACCATCTGGCCCACGACCCGCGCAGGGCCGGCCAGCGCCTGTCCCATCAGATGGGCAGCTTCCGGAAGACCGGCCGCGGGATGTGTCGCATCACGGCCATCAGATAGCGCACCGGCCCTGGCGCCCAGACCAGGTCCTTGCCCTTGGCGGCGGAGGCAACCGCCAACGCGGCGACGTCCTCCTTGTTCACCGTGAAGGGGGCCTCCTTGGCGCCGGTGGCCTTCCAATGTTCGAGGGTGGTGGTGGTTCGCACCTGGCCGGGCCGAATGACCAGCACGTGAACGCCGAACTCGCCCAACGCCTCTCCGAGGCCGAGGTAGAAACCGTCGAGCCCGGCCTTGGTGGAGCCGTATACGAAGTTGGAGCGACGCACCCGCTCGCCTGCCACCGAGGACATCGCGATGATCTGCCCGAAGCCCTGTGCCCGCATCTTCTCGCCGACCAGCACGCCGACCGAGACGGCCGCCGTGTAGTTGACCTGGGCCACCAGGACCGCCTTGGCCTGGTTCTGCCACAGTTCCTCGGCGTCGCCGAGCAGCCCGAAGGCGACGATGGCGACGTCCACATCGCCGTTGGCCCAGGCGGATTCGATGACGGCAGGGTGAGATTTCGTGTCAACGGCGTCGAAGTCCAAGAACTCCACCGACTTGGCGCCTGCCGCCTGCAGCTGCGCGATCGCCGCGTCGCGGCGCGGTGCGTTGGGCAGGTCGGCAAGGATGATCCTGGCCTTGGCGTTCTGCAGGTACCGCTCGCAGATGGCAAGGCCGATCTCCGAGGTGCCGCCAAGAAGCAGGATGGTCTGCGGGTTTCCGGTGGCGTCGATCATGTGTGGGGTTGAGCCCTTTCTTGAGCGTTCGAGCTAGAGCAATTCGAGGCGGCGGGCCATGTCGGAGGCGAACACGCCGTGTGGATCGGCCTTGCGGCGCACCGCAATCCATTCGTCGATGCGCGGGTACATCTTGTGGAACTTCTCTGCGCTCACCCGCGAGTCCTTGGCGGTGTAGACGCGCCCACCGAACTCCATGGCGCGGTCGTCGAGTTCGTTGAGGAACTCGTTGACGCCCGGCTTGTTGGGGAAGTCCATGGCCACGTTCCATCCGGCCATCGGAAAGCTCAGCGGCGCGCGGTTACCGGGGCCGAACAGCTTGAAGACGTTCAGCGCCGAGTACTGACCGCTGGTCTGGATCCATCGGATGATCGCCTTGAACTCGTCGAGGGCGTCCGGCGGTACCAAGAACTGGTGCTGCGCGAAACCTGCTGGACCGTAGGCATATTGCCACCCCGTTGTCAGGTCCAGCATGTGGTAGAACTGCGTCAGGTTGACGATCTTGTTCTGGTAGTTGCCGCTCATCCGGTAGAAGGCCTCGCCGACCAAGCTGAGCGACAACTTGTTCATGACGCTGACCGGGAAGAGGTTCGGCACCCCAGGCAGCTGGGGTGCGGCGAACTGCAGCGGATTCTTGGCCAGCTTCGGCGGCAACTGGTCGAGCTTTGCCAGGCTGCCCCGGCTGACCGCGGCGCGGCCGAGTTTCGGTGGCGGGCTTATCGAGTCGAACCAGGCACTCGAGTAGGTGTAGTTGTCCTCGCTGCCGTCTTGATGTACCGCGACGGTCTCGTCCAGGTCCGCGGTGGCGACACCGTCGGCGATGAAGTACGCCGTCTCGGTGCGCGTCATCGCGATGCGGGCACGAATGACGATGCCGGTCAAGCCGTTTCCGCCGACGGTGGCCCAGAACAGCTCGCTGTCCTCGCCGTCGGGGGTGATGGTGCGTACTTCACCGTCGGCCATCAGAAGGTCCAGCGACAGCACGTGATTGCCGAAGCTGCCCGCACTGTGATGGTTCTTGCCGTGGATGTCGGAGCCGATGGCGCCGCCGATGGTGACCTGCCGGGTGCCTGGCAGCACCGGCACCCACAGCCCGAACGGCAGGGCGGCCTTCATCAGCTGGTCCAGGCTGACCCCGGCGTCCACGTCGGCGACCGCGGTATCGGAGGAGATGGAGTGCACGTTGTTCAGCGCGGTCATGTCGACGACGATGCCGCCGCCGTTGCAGGAGTGGTCGCCGTAGGAGCGGCCGAGGCCGCGCGCCACGATGCCGCGGCGCAGGTATGACGGGCTGCTCGAGTCGGCGTCGGCGACCCGGCGGACGGCCGCTGCGATCAGCTCGACATCGGGTGTGGACAGCACGTGCGCCACGGTGGGTGACGTACGGCCGAAACCGGTGAGGGCGCGCGGCACGAGGGGGAGGTCGGCCTCAGGCTGGGTAGACATATCAGTCAGAGAGGTTACCGGGCGGTATGGCGGGCTCATTTACTTCAACCGAAAGATCACCGCACGCTGCACCACGAAGTTGATCACCGTGGCCGTGCCCTGGGCGATGACGAACGCGACGGGCACGCGCCACGGCTTGTCGTCCCACAGCGTGTAGAAGAGGTAGTTGATGCCGACCTGCACGGCGTAGGTGACCCCGTAGAGGGCGCAGACCGCGATGAAGCGTGCCCTGCTGGGGGACGCCTGGAACGTCCACCGCCGGTTGATCAGGTAGGCCGTCGTCGTGCCCGCGATGAAGCTCAACGTCTTTGCGACGTTCACCTGCAGGCCGAGCCGCAGGAACAACACGTAGAGGCCGAAGTCGACGATCGCGGACAGGCCGCCGGTGACGATGAACCGCCATACCTGTGTGGTCAGGCTCAGGCTTGGCGACATCGGGGGCTCGGCCACCCGGGCAGCTTACGGGCCGTGGCTGTTGGGGAGTGCGCCGCTGGGGTTGTCGATGACCGTGCGTGCGGTGTCGCTGAGGTGGCGGTTGCTGCTTCTCGCCATGGTCCGCAATTGGACGAACGCCTGGTCCATGTCGAGCCCCAGCCGCTCGGCGAGCACGCCCTTGGCCTGTTCGATCAGGACCCGGCTGTTCAACGCGGTCTGCAGCTGGCTGTTGACAAGCGCGCCGCGGGTCAGCACCCGTTGGTGCAGGATGCCGATCGTCGCCACGTCGGCCAGCGCTTGGGCGACCAGCAGGTCCGACTCGGTCATCCTGCCCGGCGCCCTGCGGAACAGGTTGAGGGCGCCGATTCGCTCAGTGCGCAGCCGAAGGGGAATCGCGATCACCGATCCGAAGCCCTCGGCGCCGGCGCGGATGGCGAACTCGGGCCAGCGGGTATCGGCGTCCACGTCGTCGATCAGCACCTGCTGACCCGTCCGGTACGCCTGCAGGCACGGTCCGGCGTTCGACTGGAGTTGCAGCAACTCGAGCATCCGGGTCTGATCGCTGGTGGAGGCCAGCATCTGCAGCCCGCCGCGCAAGTCCGCGAGTAGCAGTCCTGCGGAGTGAACGTCGAGCAACGAGACGCAGTCCTCGACCAGCTCCTGCGCGAACTCGACCACGTCATAGTCGTCGACCAGGGTGTCTGCCAGCGTCACGAACGCATTTACCAGGGGGCCTTCGCGTCCGTCCATTACGATCTCCTCGTCGTCTTCATCGTCGTCAATCCGCCGGTCCCGGTCAACGGGGATCGTCGGGGTCGAAGCGCAAGCGCCGCTCGATCACGTCACGGGCCACCTCGGTCAGTGGCGTGTCGTTGGCGAAGGCGTAGGCCCGCAGCCGGAGGTACGCGATGCGCGGCGCCACGGACAGCTGAGCGATCACCATGCCGGTGGCCTGGTGAATCTCGGTCGAAGACGGCGACGGTGTCCACCACGCGTCGGTCGCGGTGCCATCGATGTCCCTCGGCAGCGGTCGCGACATCAGCACCATCGTGACGATGTCAGCGACGGCAAGCATCGCGGTCAGCTCATCGGGCTCGATGGGCACGGGCTCGATGCGATACAGATCGAGCACGCCTACCGCGATCGCACCGATCTGCAGTGGGAACGCGAACATGGCGCCGGATGCGTCGAGACCGAGTGCAGTGGTGAAACCCGGCCAACGGTCGAACTGCGTCGACAGATCGGCGATGAGGATGGGGCCCCCGCGCTCGGCGGCGTCGACGGCAGGGCCCTCGCCTGCGACGGCTTGTTGGGTCTCGATGCGGGCGGCGGTCTCGTCGGTGGCGCCCAACGGCTCCCACGTCGACGACGCGTCGCCGACGGTGAGCGCCGCCCGGTCGACGGGCAAGACCTTCACGCACGAAATGCACAGCTCGTGCGGGCCGAGTACGCCGTTGGGGTACTCGGCGAGCGCGGCCATGAACCGCTGCGAGGTCGACGTCACGGAACTCCACTCGCCTCGATCGAGCACGTCGCGGGCGAGGTCCGAGGCGACGTGCCTACTCAGTATCGCATTGGTGCAGCGTCAGGAAGCGAGATCGCGATTTCACCTACATGTCACCGCACCGCCAACATGTACATTTATGTTCCATCTTGGCTATACAAGTGGAGGCGGGAATGATGATAGACGCGCCGGCGATCTGGTTACGCGACAACTGTTCGTGCGCCGAATGTCGACACCCGGGCAACGGGCAGAAACTGTTCAACATCGGCGATCTCGCCGAAGACATCAGTGTCGACGAGGTGCGCGAGGACAACGGCGTGGTGCACGTGCGTTTTGGACCGGACGGCCACGCCACGGTGTTCGACGGCGACTGGCTTCGCCGCTGGCTGCCGGACACCAGCGAAGCGCCGGCGGACCTGCGCGTAGATGACGCCAAGCGGATGTGGGACGCAGACACTCTCGGCTCGGTACCCGAGGCGAATTGGACTGACTACCAACGTGATCCGGCGGTGAAGGCCGCGGCGCTCGATGCAGTGGTACGTACCGGTATCGTGGTGCTTCGTGGCGTCGAGACCGCCCCGCGCCGGGTGCTGGACGTCGCCGCCAGCTTTGGTTTCGTGCGCGACACCAACTACGGCGAACTGTTCGACGTCAGGATCGAGGCGAATCCGGTGAACCTCGCGTTCACGGATCTACCGATCACGCCCCACACCGACAACCCGTACCGCGACCCGGTGCCAACGCTGCAGATCCTGCACTGCCTGAGCAACGCGACGCAGGGCGGCGACTCCGGTTTCGTCGACGGATTCGGGGCTGCCCACGTGCTGCGCGACGAGAACCCGGTGGCGTTCGACGTTCTCAGCAGGACCGAGGTGACGTTCGGGTTCAGCTCAGCCGACGCCGAGCTGAGTGCTACGCGGCCGATGATCGGTCTCGATCCGTACGGCAGGGTCCGCGAAATCCGCTTCAACAACAGGTCCATGCAGCCCGTTCGGCTCAGGCCTGCCGAGGCCGGGCCGTTCTACGACGCCTACCGCGCGTTCGCCGACGTGCTCAACCGCCCGCAGCAACAGGTCGTCTTTCGCATGCAGCCCGGGGACTGCGTGATCTTCGACAACACGCGACTCCTGCACGCGCGCAGCGGATTCGAAGGCCCCGCCGGTGAGCGGCACCTGCAGGGCTGCTACGCCGATCTGGACGGACTGGAGAGCACCCTTGCGGTTTCACGGAGGGCCGGATGAGCCCCGAACCGATTCCTCGTCGCTTCGCTCGCCCCGAACCGATTCCCCGTCGCTTCGCTCGCCCCGAACCTATTCCCCGTCGCTTCGCTCGCCCCGAGTTGATCTCGAGCATGCGCGAGATGTTCGAGGGCGAGGGCCTTCGCGACTATCTCGGCGAGGACGTCACCATGGCACAGCACATGCTGCAGGCCGCCGGATTGGCGCGGGCGGCGGGCGCGGCGGATCACCTGGTGGTCGCGGCACTCGTGCACGACGTCGGCCACTTCACCGGCGTGATCTCCGGCCGAGAACTGATGGCGGGCAAGCAGAATCATCACGACGACGCCGGTGCCGACTGGCTGGCCCACTGGTTCGGGCCAGAGGTGACCGAACCAGTGCGCCTGCACGTCGCCGCCAAGCGGTACCTGTGTGCCGTCGACCCTGCCTACATCGACGCGCTATCCGAGGCATCGGTGTTCACGCTGGGGTTGCAGGGCGGTCCGATGACCGATCCAGAGAGGATGGCGTTCGAGGGGTCGCCGTACTTCTCCGATGCGGTGGCACTGCGCAGGTGGGACGACATGGCCAAGGATGCCAACGCCGACACGCCTGCGTTCGACGACTTCGCCGCGGCGGTCAGTGCGGTCGCGGCGACTGCTTGACCAGATTGCTGACGTCGCGGGAATTGCGCACCGTGAATGCGACGGCGTCACCGCGGTAGCGGTCGTCGGACCATTCGATCGGCACACCGCTCGGGTCCGTCGTGCGCCTGCGTTCGCGAAGCAACGGCGTGCGCGGCCGTACGTCGAGCAACCGGGCGTCGGCTGCGGTCGCCGGGATGGAATCGATGGTGTGCACGGCGGCATGAAGCACGACACCCAGTTCGTCGAGCCGATCGGTGATCGATTCGGTGTCCAGCTGGATTCCTGGCAGCACCGCGCCGACCCGTTCGATGTAGGCGGTCCGTTCGATCATCACCGGTTCGGCGTTGAGCAGCCGAACCCTGGTCAAGTGGTAGACCTTGGCGCCGTCGTCGAGTTCGAGCTGCTCGCGTTCGTCGCCGGAGGCCTTGCGCAACTCGAGCGCGACCGTTCTGCTGGTGGGGATTTCGCCCGCGGCGCGTGCCCATCGCGAGAAACTCGTCAACTCCACGAAGCTCTGCAGCCGAGGCGCCACCAGTACGGTGCGGCGGGCTCCCCGTCTCGACGAGACCACACCGTCGGCACGCAGTTGCGCGAAGGCCTGCCGGATCGTTCCCCGGGACACGTCGTAATGGGCGGCCAGTTCGCTCTCCGATGGCAGCGGAGCCCCGTCACCGTAGGCCTCCGCGGTGATCTGATCCACGAGATCGGCGGCGATTTGCCGATACCGTGCGGCCGGCTCGGCTGACTGGCTCACGCGGTCAGCGTACCAACGCACAACCCACGACTCCGTAATACTTTGCCACGAAAGGGGAGTGGCGAAACCGGCTCCACTGTTCCGGGTTTGAGCGCGAATACGTAATGCCGATTTAGCCTCCCGTACACGTGGCTCGGGCTTACTATTCCCCGACTTGTCCAGCCAAGTTGGACATCCAAGTTGGACACCGCCGAGCGACCAGGAGACGTAGTGTTCGCATCCCGAACCCGTGTTGCAGCATTCACCACCACAGCGGCACTGGCCTGCGCCTTATTGGCCGCCTGCGGCTCGGCGCCGCAGAGCTCCACCGGTTCGGCAGGGGGCGCCGACGCCAAGACCGCGACGTCCGTTGCCGACTTCGGCGGGCTGGACAAGCTCGTCGAAGCGGCCAAGAAGGAAGGCACGCTGCACACGATCGCGCTGCCGCCGGACTGGGCCAACTACGCCGAGATCATCAAGACGTTCCAGGACAAGTACGGCATCAAGATCGAGAACGAGAACCCTGACGGGTCCAGCTCCGACGAGATCAACGCGGTGAAGACCCGCAAGGGTCAGGACCGCGCACCGGACGTCCTCGACCTCGGGCAGTCCTTCGCCGCCAGCGGCGCCCAGGAAGGGCTGTACGCGCCCTACAAGGTCGCGACCTGGGACAGCATCCCCGCCGAACAGAAGGACCCGGACGGCAAGTGGGTCAACGACTATGGCGGCTACGTGTCGATCGGTTGCGACGCCGCCAAGGTCACGGTCTGCCCGCAGACCTTCGCCGATCTCCTCAAGCCCGAGTACAAGGGCCAGGTCGCACTGAACGGCAACCCGACGAAGTCCGGTTCCGCCTATGCGGGCGTCTACGCCGCCGCGCTGGCCAACGGCGGCTCATTCGACGACATCACGCCGGGGATCGCGTTCTTCGGCAAGCTCAAGGCCTCTGGCAACTTCAACCCGGTCGAGTCGACGCCTGCGACGGTCGAGAAGGGCGAGACGCCGATCAGCATCGACTGGGACTACCTCAATGTCGGCTACGCCGACGAGTTCAAGGGCAAGGGCGTCGACTGGAAGGTCGCCGTCCCCGCCGACGGCATCTTCGCGCAGTACTACTCGCAGGCCATCAACAAGGACGCGCCGCATCCGGCCGCCGCACGGTTGTGGCAGGAGTTCCTGTTCAGCACCGACGGCCAGAACCTCTGGCTGAAGGGCTATGCGCGACCGGCCGCGCTCACTGCGATGACCGCGGCGGGAACCGTCGACGCCGCCGCAGCGGCCAAGCTGCCCAAGGTAGAGGGCACGCCCAAGTTCCCAAGCGAGGCACAGGCGGCCAAGGCCAAGGACGCCCTTGCCAACGGCTGGGCCGCCGCCATGGCGGGGTGACCTGAGCCCGATGGCCATCGCCACACCCACGATTGCGCCAGGCCCGGAGAAGACCTCCGGGCCTGCGCGCAAGACAGGTCAGGGGTCCCGGTCCTGGCTGGCGGCGCTGCCGCTGCTGTTGTTCCTCGCGTTCGCGTTCGGCATCCCCGCGATCGCCGTGCTGGTCGGGGCCTTCACCGTCGAAGATCCGGTCGCAGGCACCTCGCGCCTCGGCCTCGACAACATGACCGAAAGCCTGCAGGGCGCGTACCGCACCGCGCTGTGGGCCAGCGTCAAGCTCTCCGCGTTCGTCGCCGTCGTCGGAGGGGTGCTCGGCACGTTCCTCGCCCAGGCGGTCGTCGCGTCGAAGGGAACGTTCCTGCGTGAGGCGGTGCTGACCGCGTCGGGCGTGCTGGCCAACTTCGGTGGCGTCCCGCTGGCCTTCGCCTGGATCGCCACCCTCGGCAATGCGGGACTGCTCACCACGATGTTCGGTCTCGGCGACACGGGGTTCAGCCTCTACACGTTCTGGGGACTGGCCATCGTGTACCTGTACTTCTCCATCCCGCTCATGGTGGTGGTCATGACGCCTGCTCTGGACGGCCTTCGCCCGCAGTGGCGGGAGGCCGCCTTGAACAACGGCGCCAGCGGTTGGCAGTACTGGCGCCACGTCGGCATCCCCGTGCTGACACCGGCCCTGATCGGCGGCATGGTGTTGTTGTTCGGTGGCGCGTTCGCCGCGTACGCCACGGCGGCGGCGATGGTGGGCGCCACGGTTCCACTCGTCACCCTGCAGATCGCCGACGCGCTGTCCGGCAACGTCCTCGTCGGGCACGAGAACTTGGCGCTGGCGTTGAGCTTGGACATGGTCATCGTCGCGGGAATCGTGATGGCGATCTATCTGCCACTGCGGAACAGGAGCTCCCGATGGCTGCAATGACGACGGCGGTCCGGCGGCCCGGTCTCGGGCGGGCGGGTGTGCTCGCGATCGCGGCCGTGTACTTCCTGGTTCCGCTGGCCGCGTCGGTCTGGTTCACCATTCACAATGACGCCACCGGATTCTCGTTTGCGACCTATGGCGACATCCTCACCGCCGATGGGTTCACCCAATCACTGTTCATGTCACTGGGTTTGGGCGTCACCACCATCGTCGTGGTGCTGGCGTTGATGTTGCCGGCCATGCTCGCGGTCCGGCTTGGCGCGCCAAGGCTCGGTCAGGTGCTCGAGGTGGTCTGCACGCTGCCGCTGGTGGTGCCGCCCATCACCTTCGTCGCGGGAATCAGCACCGTATTGCGTTGGGCGCCCGATCAACTGGCGTCCACGCCGTTCTGGGCGACGTTGATCGCGATTCAGAAGCCGAACTTCCCGATCGTCCTGGTACTCGCCTACGTCGTGCTGGCCACGCCGTTCGCCTACCGCTCGCTGGATGCCGGCCTTCGTGCCATCGACGTGAAGACGTTGGTGGAGGCCGCTCGCAATCTCGGTGCGGGGTGGACCACGGTGATGTTCCGAACCATACTGCCCAACCTGCGCACGTCCATCGCGAGCGCTGCGTTCCTCACCATGGCGCTGGTGCTCGGCGAATACACGATCGCCGTACTGCTCGGCTTTCGGCCGTTCGCGGTGTGGATCGTCACGATCTCCGGTGCGAATGCCCAACTGTCCGTTGCAGTCTCGCTGCTCAGCTTGATCCTCACCTGGGCATTGCTACTCGTCGTATCCGGCGTGGGAAGGAAGCGCACATGACCTCGCGAGTGGAGCTGAGGAAACTCCGCCGTGCCTTCGGCGATGCGGTGGCCCTCGACGATCTCGATCTGACCATCGAGGCGGGTGAACTCGTCGCCCTGCTCGGACCTTCGGGCTGCGGCAAGACCACGGCGCTGCGCTGCGTTGCCGGTTTCGAGCGGCCCGACAGCGGTGCCGTCATCGTCAACGACAAGGACATCACGAAGGTGCCCGCCAACCGGCGTGATGCAGGCATGGTGTTCCAGTCCTACAGCCTCTTTCCGCACCTCTCTGCACGCGACAATGTCGGATTCGGCATGCGCATGCGCAAAGTCGCTGCCGCCAAACGACATTCCCGCGCTGACGAGCTTCTCGAGCTCGTCGGCCTGCCCGGTGTCGGCGATCGCTACCCGCACCAGCTCTCCGGTGGACAGCAACAACGCGTCGCCCTGGCGCGTGCGCTGGCCATGGAGCCCAGCGTGCTCCTGCTCGACGAGCCGCTGTCGGCCCTGGACGCCAAGGTGCGGGTCAGCCTGCGTGAGGAGATCCGCCGGCTGCAGATCGATCTTGGCGTCACGACGCTGTTCGTCACGCACGACCAGGAGGAGGCGCTGTCGATGGCCGACCGGGTCGCCGTGCTGCGGGCGGGACGCGTCGAACAGGTGGGTACGCCCGACCGCATCTACGAACGGCCCGCCACCGCCTTCGTCGCGGAGTTCATCGGCTCGATGAACCACATTCCCGGCGTGGTCGAGGGTGACCGGGTTGCCGTCCTCGGGCAGTACCTGCCGATCGACGGCGACGTGCCGGCCGCCACCGACCACGACGTTCTCGTCCGCCCTGAAGCGGTTCGGCTGCAAGCTGCACCGGACGGTGCCGGCCTGGTCACTCGATCTTCGTTCCGCGGTGCCACCGCCCGCCTACACGTCGAGCTGAACGGCCTGGAGATCCAAGCCGACGTCCCCGGTCGTGACGCAACCGCGCTGGCTCCTGGTGCGCGGGTTGATGTTTCGCTGGACGAGCGGCCCGCCCTCGTCACCCCCCGCGGGGCGACGGCCGCTGCGGTCCCTGCCGCAGCCGAAGAGGTCAAGACTGCCGCAGGCTGACGCTGGCGGCGAGGACGCTGCACAACGCGTCCACCGCTGGGGCGAACGCGTGGTCGGCGGCCGCCCCGAAGTTGACCACCAGTCCGTCCGTGGCGGGGACGTCCGACCCCGCCAGCGGATGGCGCAGCCCGAACAGTCCCGACAGCGCGATGCCCGCTTCGCCCGCGCGCCGCAACACCTCGGGTTCGGTGCCGTCGGGGAGTAGCAACAGCAGGTGCAGACCCGCTGACAGCCCGGTGATGACGACGTCGAACTCCTCGAGCCGCCGAACCAGAGCGTCACGGCGCTTGCGGTAGCTGTTGCGCATGCGGCGAATGTGCTTGTCGTACTGGCCGCTGGTGATGAAGTCGGCCATGGTCAGCTGCTCGATGGCGTTGACGTAGAAC